>JBKBSR010000512.1:0-1573 GCA_046291055.1 Roseococcus sp. | reverse complement strand
TCCTCTCGCCCTGTTCCATGCACTACCGCAACCTCATGGCCCTCGACACGGAGGCGATGATCGCGGCCCAGCCCATGGACTCGGTCGTGCTGCTGGGCGGCTGCGACAAGACCGTGCCCGCACAGCTCATGGCCGCCGCCAGCGCGGGCATCCCCGCCGTGCAGCTCGTGGTGGGGCCGATGAGCGCGAACCGCTTCCAGGGCGAGCGGCTGGCCGCCTGCACCGACTGCCGCCGCTACTGGGCGCGCTACCGCGCGGGCGAGGTGAGCGAGGCGCGCATCGAGGAGGTGGAGGGCAGCCTCGCCACCACCGCGGGCACCTGCGGCGTGATGGGCACGGCCAGCACCATGGCCTGCATCGCCGCCACCCTCGGCTTCATGCCGCTCGAGGCCGCCTCCATCCCCGCCACCCATGCCGACCGGCTGCGCGCGGCCGAGGAAGCGGGCGCCCAGGCCGTGCGCCTCATCCACAAGCCCGTTCCGCCCTCCGCGCTGATCACGGAAAAGAGCGTGGAGAACGCGCTGCGCGTGCTGCTGGCGCTGGGCGGCTCCACCAACGCGCTCGTGCATCTCGCCGCCATCGCCGGGCGCTGCGGCGTGGCGCTGGACTATCATCGCCTCAACGAACTCTCCGACAGCACGCCCGTGCTGGTGGACCTCAAGCCCACCGGCGAGGGCTACATGGAGGATTTCCACGCGGCCGGCGGCATGCGCGCCCTGCTGCACGAAATCCGCGACCTGCTGCACCTCGACTGCACCGACCTCGACGGCCGCAGCCTCGCCGAGCGGATCGGCGATGGCCCCGCCTTCGTGGACCGCGCCTACATCAAGCCCCGCAGCGCGCCTGTCTCGCCCGTGGGCGGGCTGGTGGCGCTGTTCGGCACGCTGGCGCCCGAGGGCGCCATCCTCAAGCGCAGCGCCGCGACCCCCGCGCTGTTCGAGCACGAGGCGCGCTGCCTCGTCTTCGACGGGCTCGAGGATCTGGCGCGGCGCATCGACGACGAGGCGCTGGACGTGACGCCCGAGGACATCCTGATCCTCAAGGGCGCGGGCCCCCTCTCGGCGGCCGGCATGCCGGAGGCCGGCTACCTGCCCATCCCGAAGAAGCTCGCCCGCCAGGGCGTGAAGGACATGGTGCGGATGAGCGACTGCCGCATGTCCGGCACCGCCTTCGGCACGGTGGTGCTGCACATCGCGCCCGAGGCGGTGGCGGGCGGGCCGCTCGCCCTCGTCGAGACGGGCGATCGCGTCAGGCTCTCCGTCGCGAACCGCTCGCTCGACCTGCTGGTGGACGAGGCGACGCTCGCCGCCCGCCGCGCCCGCTGGTCGCCCCCGCCCGCCCCGGCGCGCGGCTGGGATGCGCTGGTGCGGCGCGAGGTGCTGCAGGCGCCGCAGGGGGCCGACCTGCGCTTCCTGCTGCCCGATGGCGGCGCGCGATGACGCTTGCATGAATCCTTCATGGGTCTAGGGTCTGTACCCAATTGACGTAGGTGCGTCGCGGTGATTCACCCTGCCAAACGGCGGGGGATGGACGGTGTCGCGCCTGTTCTGGCTGAGCGACGTGCAGTGGGCGG
>JBKBSR010000511.1:0-1576 GCA_046291055.1 Roseococcus sp. | reverse complement strand
TATCCATGGGCGGCCACCCCGGCGTGAACACCACACCCTACAGGCGCGCGGGGGCCGATGTCTTGCATCGCGTGCACCGCGCCGGGCGGCCGATGCGACGGCATGTTGCGCCGCGGAATCAGCCCTTCGGAAGCCGCCCCGCTGCGCGGCGCTCCGCATAGGCGCGCGCGTGGAGCAGCGCCGCCTCGTGCAACTCTTCGGCGATGCCAGCCTCGCGCACCGCGCCGAGCAGCCAGCCGAGGATGTGCTCCGCCTCGATCCTGCCGCCGGCCTCGAGGTCGCGCAGCATCGAGGTGGCGTAGGCGCTCGCCGGGTCGGAGAAGAGGGCGCGGAACTCGGCCATGAACGCCTCGCGCATCGGGAAGTCGCGCGCGGCCGCGACCGACGCGTTGCGGTCGAGCAGCCGGTGCAGCAGCCCCGCGCCGCCGGCGCGCACGATCTCGCCGACATTGGCGCGCATCAGGACCGTGCCGGCGGCCGCGGTGCCGAGATGGACGAGCTTCTCCCACATCCGCGCGGCGATGTCCGTCACCGCCTGCGCCTCCACTCCGCGGGCCGGGGCGAAGGCGGCCGCGATGGCGCGCGCGCTCGCTCATCGTCCCGTCGCGCTCCCCGAAGGTCAGCCAGCGCCAGTCGTTGAGCTGGCGCACCGTGCCGTCAGGCGCGAGCGTCGCCTGGATCCGCGCGAGCCCGCCGAGCACGCGCTCGCGCCCGAAGGCGGCGTCGAGCGCATCGAGGTGCGCGATGCCGTTGAGCACGGGCAGGATCGCGCTGCGCGCATCCACCGCCGGCCCGATCGCGGCGATCGCCTCGTCGAGGTCGTAGGCCTTGCAGGCGAGCAGCACGACATCCCAGCCGGGCCGCACCTCGCCCGCCGTCAGCGTCGCGACGCGGCCCCGCCAGGCGCCGAAGGGGCTATCGATGCGCAGCCCGTCGCGCGCCAGCGCCGCGGCGCGCGCGGGGCGCACGAGGAAGGCGACCTCAGCCGTGCCGACCTCGGCCAGCCGCCCGCCGAAATACGCGCCGAGCGCCCCCGCCCCCAGCACCAGCACGCGCATTCCGCCCTCCGCCATCATCCGGCCGCGACCGTAATCCGCCTACCCCCTTCGTCAAACTAGGATACATGCATGTTTCCAGAACCCGGCTAGAATGGCGCTTCATGCGCAAGACCCTCCTCGTCGCCGGCCTTCTCGCCGCCCTCGGCGGCGGCTGGTGGTGGGCCGGCATGCCGGGGCTCTCCCTCCTGCCCGGCGGCGCCGGTGCCAATGCGGCGATGCCGCGCCTGCGCACGGCGCAGGCCGACCGCGGCGCCATCACCGCCGTCGTCGCCGCCACCGGCACGGTCAACCCGGTCACGCTCGTGCAGGTCGGCAGCCAGCTCTCGGGGCAGATCCGCGAGCTCTTCGCCGACTTCAACACGCGCGTGACGGAAGGGATGCCGATCGCGCGGCTCGACACCGCCACCATCGAGGCGCGCCGCGCGGCAGCCGAGGCCGACATGCTCGCCTCCGCCGCCCAGGTCGCGGTCGCCCGCGCCCAGGCCGAGCGCAGCCTCGCCGGCAAGGCGCAGGCCCGC
>JBKBSR010000510.1:0-1577 GCA_046291055.1 Roseococcus sp. | reverse complement strand
GGGATCGGCCTCGTCTCCTCGCTGCTCGGCGTGGCGGGGGGAGAGCTGATCATCCCCACCCTGATCTTCGGCTTCGGCCTCGACATCCGCACCGCGGGCACGGCCAGCCTGATCATCAGCCTGCCCGCCGTGCTGGCGGGCGTGATCCGCCACGCCCGCGCCGGCGGCTACCGCGAGCGGGCGGTGCTGCTGGGAATCGGCCTGCCCATGGCGGCGGGCTCGGTGGCGGGGGCCTTGGCGGGGGCGGCGCTGCTGCCCTTCGTGCCGGCGCCGGCGCTCAAGCTGCTCCTGGGCGTCATCCTGCTCGCCTCCTCGGCGAAGCTGTGGCGCAAGGGGGCGGCCAAGGCGGCCGCGGCCCGGGCGGCGGCCGATCCCGAGGCGGGGCGGGCGCCGCGCTGATCCCGGGCGCCGCCCGCGCCGCTTCGTGCTATCGAGGCGCATGACCCTCGCCCCCCTCACCGTGCCGCCCGCCGAGGCCGACACGCGGCTGGATCGCTGGCTGAAGCGGCGCTTCCCGGCGCTGACCCAGGGCGCGCTGCAGAAGCTGCTCCGCACCGGGCAGATCCGGGTGGACGGCAGGCGCGCGGAGGCGAGCACGCGCCTCGCCGCCGGGCAGGAGGTGCGCGTGCCGCCGCTGCCCGAGGCCCCGGCGGAAAAGCCCGCCGCCCGCGCCCCAGGCAAGGCCATCTCCGAGGCCGAGGCCCGCGCCCTGCAGGCGCGCGTGCTGCACCGCGACGCCAGCGTGATCGTGCTCGACAAGCCGCATGGGCTGCCCGTGCAGGGCGGGCCAGGCATCGCGCGGCACCTGGACGGGATGCTGGAGGCCCTGGCCTTCGGCGGCGAGAGGCCGCGCCTCGTCCATCGCCTGGACCGCGACACCTCGGGCGTGCTGGTGCTGGCGCGCAGCGCCCCGGCCGCCGCCGCGCTGGCCCGGGCCTTCCGGGGCCGCGACGTGGCCAAGACCTACTGGGCCGTGGTGGTGGGCGAACCCGTGCATCCCGGCGGGCGGATCGAGATGGCGCTGGCGCGCGAGCACGGCGCGCGCGGCGAGCGCACCGTGCCCGCCTCGCCCGGCGCGAAGGGGGCCGCCCGCGCCGTCACCGACTACGACGTGCTGGACCGCGCCAAGCGCCGCGCGGCGCTGCTGGAACTGCGCCCGCTGACCGGCCGCACCCACCAGCTTCGCGTCCACTGCGCCGAGGCGCTGGGCTGCCCCATCCTGGGCGACGGCAAATATGGCGGGCAGGCGGCCCATCTCGAGGGGCTGTCCGGCGCGCTGCACCTGCATGCCCGGGCGCTGCGCCTGCCCCATCCGGAGGGCGGCTGGCTGGAGGTGGCGGCGGCCGCGCCGCCGCACATGGCCGAGACCATGGCCTTCTTCGGCTTCGCCAACCCCGCGCCCCGGCCGCCGCGCCGCCTGCCATGAGGCGCGCCCTGCTCCTCGCGGCGGGGCTGCTGCTGGCCCTGCCGCTCGCCGCGCTGCTCGGCCTTCTGCTCCTCTTCGACCCGGACCGGTTCCGCCCGGAGGCCGAGCGGGCGGCGGCCCGCGCGCTGGGCCGTGAACTCGCCATCGAGGG
>JBKBSR010000509.1:0-1577 GCA_046291055.1 Roseococcus sp. | reverse complement strand
GTCCGGGCAAGAGGGAGGACACCGAAAAATGACGACGCTCCACCGCCGCCTGCTGCTGGGGGGCGCCGCGGCCGCCCTCGCCGCGCCGGCCCTGCGGGCGCAGGGAAGCTGGAACCCCACGCGGCCCATCACCCTCGTCGTCGGCTTCCCCCCCGGCGGGCAGACGGATTTCGCTGCGCGCGTGATCCAGACCGGCATGCAGAACGCACTCGGCGTGCCCGTGGTGATCGACAACCGCGGGGGCGCGGGCGGCAACATCGGCACCGAGGCCGTGATGCGCGCCCGGCCCGACGGCTACACCATCCTGGCCGGCAACTCCTCGCCCATGACCATCAACCCGCACACCATGGACGGGATGACGATCGACCCGCGCGAGATGGTGGCCATCGGCCTCGCGCTGCAATCCTCGCTCATCCTCTGCGCCCATCCCTCCATGAACGTGCGCAACCTGGCGGAGCTGCGCGCCTGGATCGCGCGCCAGCCGCGCGGCTCCATCAACTACGGCTCAGCCAGCGCGGGCAGCCTGACGCACATCGCCATGGAGCTGTTCCGCGAGCGGATCGGCCGGCCGGAGATGACGCACATCCCCTATCGCGGCTCCGGCCCCGCCATGCAGGACTTCATCGCCGGCCGCTTCTCGCTGATGTTCGACGGCGCCTCGGTGGTCGCGCCCTTCCTGCAGGACAACCGGCTGCGCGGCGTGCTGGCGACGGGGCGCGAGCGCAGCCCCGCCTTTCCCGACATCGCCACCGCGGCCCAGCAGGGGCTGACGGAGTTCACTTTCTACGCCTGGATCGGCCTCTTCGCACCGCGCGGCACCCCGCCCGAGGTGGTGGCGCGCCTCAACGCCGCGCTGAACGCCGCCCTGGCCGATCCCGCGACGCGCGAGCGCATGACCAGCCGCGGCGACGAGCCGGGCGGCGGCACGCCCGAGCAGATGGCGCAGATGATGGCCGAGGACTACGCGCGCTGGCAGCGCGTGGTGCGCGAGAACAACATCCGCGCGGAGAGCTGAGCCCCGCCCTTTTCCTCAGTGCAGCCCGCCCGACTGGTGCGGGCTGTCGAGGGAGAAGGCCGGCACCTCGGCGTCGAAGGCCTCGCCGGTGTCGGTCACCACCATGTGGTAGAGGCCGCGCATGAAGCCCGAGGGCGTGGGCAGCGGCGTGCCCGAGGTGTATTCGAAGCTCTCGCCGGGCTCGAGCACGGGCTGCTCGCCCACCACCCCCTCGCCATGCACGCGCAGGGTGCGCCCCTGCGCGTCGGTGATCAGCCAGGTGCGCTTGAGAAGCTGCACCGTCTCGCGCCCCTCGTTCGCGATCTCGACCTTGTAGGCCCAGACGTAGCGGCCCTCCTCCGGGTCCGACTGGTCGGCCAGGTAGAAGCTGCGCACCGTGACGCGCACGCCGCGCGTGGTGGCGGTGTAGCGCGTCATGCCCGGCGCATCGCCGCGGTGGCGAGGCCCGCGCCGATCAACACGCCCCCGCCGAGCCGGTTGACGCCGCGCCGCACCGTGGGCCGCGCCACCGCGCCGGAGAGCCGCCCGGCCAGCGAGAGCGTCATCGCCGTCAGGGCGCCCA
>JBKBSR010000158.1:0-7400 GCA_046291055.1 Roseococcus sp. | reverse complement strand
CGTCGAGCGCATCGAGCGGCTGGAGGAGGAGCGCAAGGCGCTCGCCTCCGACATCAAGGACATCTACGCCGAGGCGAAATCCGCCGGCTTCGAGGTCAAGGTGATCCGCCAGCTCATCCAGATCCGCAGGAAGGAGCCGGCGGAGGTGGAGGAGCAGGAGACGCTGCTCGACCTCTACAGGCGCGCGCTGGGGATGTGATCGGCCGGGGGTGCCAGATCCACCCCCGCCAGCCCGTAGGTCGCCACCGCCGTGCCGGCGAACAGCGCGGCCTTCTCCGCCTCGCCCGCCCCGGCCGCGAGCCGCTTGAAGGCGTTCCAGAGCTGCCGATAGCCGCACATCCCCTTGTCCACGGGGAAGTTGCTCTCGAACATGGCGCGCCCGGGGCCGAAGGCTTCGATCGCCGTCTCGATCCAGGGCCGCCACGCCTCGGCGAGCTGCCGCGAGTGGGGCGGGCGCGGCGCCTCCTGGAAATCCCAGCCGCCCACCTCCATGGCCAGGCCGCCCAGCTTCACCCGCATGTTCGGGCAGGCGGCGAGGGCGCGGATCATCGGCCGCCATGCTGCGAACACCTCCTCCCGCCGCCCCGCGAAGGGGCCGACGCCGAGCGGCCCGCCCAGATGGTCGAGCACGATGATGAGCTCCGGCACGGCGCGCGCGAGGTCGAGCACCATCGGCAACTGCGTGTGGTAGCACCACACATCCAGCACCAGCCCCGCGCGCGCCAGCGCCCGCGCCCCCTCGGCAAAGGCGGGCGTGCCGAGCGGCCCGGGCGGCGGCGCGGTGAGGTTGGAGCGCACCTCGGGCGAGGGGTGCCAGGCGGTGCGGTTGCGCACGCCCACGAAGCGCGGCCCCGCGATGCGGCGATGCGCCTCGATCAGCCGCTCCACCTCCGCGGGTGGCAGGGTGAGGTCCACGAGCCCGATGATGCCGGCGCAGAATCGCGCGCGGCCATAGGCGCCGCTCGCGCTCATCGCCGCCACGCCGTTGGCGAACTCCGTCTCGCCCAGCGGCCGCTCCGCCTCGGGCCGCTCGGCGCGATACATCGCCCCGCACTGCACGAAGACGCTGCCGCGGATGTCGTGGCCGCTCGCCGCGTCCCTGCGCAGATCGTCGAACAGGTAGCGCTCGCCCGGATGGTCCCAGAGATGATGGTGCGGATCGAGGATGGGCAGGCCGGGCTCCAGCACCTCCTCCGGCTCGGCCAGCGCCAGCCACTCCTCGCGCACGGCGATCTGGCGGGAGCGGGTGAAGCGCCAGGGGGGGATGCTCATGGCGTGCGGATCACCCCGGCCTCGACCAGCGCGGCGTAGCGCGCCTCGCCCAGCAGCGGGCGCAGCACCTCGGCATTGTGCTCGCCGAGCCGCGGCGCGGGGCGGGCGAGCAGGGTGGGGGTGGCGGAGAGCTTCGGCACCTCGCCGTGCATGGGCAGCCAGCCGCCGGGCATCTCCGCGTCCGGCGCCTCGACCAGCGCGGCGCGGGCGGCGATGTAGGGATCCTCGAGCAGCCCGGCCGCGTCCTTGATGGGGCCGATGGTGACGCCCGCCGCGTCGAAATGCGCCAGCACCTCTGCCTCGCTGCGTTCGGCGATGAAGGCGGCGATGATCGCGTCCAGCGCCTCCACATGGCGCAGCCGGTCGGCATTGGTGCGGAAGCGCGGATCCTCGATCAGATCGGGCCGGCCGATGCTGCGGAACAGCTTCTCCGTCATGCCCTGGGTCGAGGCGGAGAGGCACACCCAGCCGCCATCCCGGGTGCGATAGGCGTTGCGCGGCGCGCTGTTGGTGCTGCGGCTGCCGCTGCGCGGCTTGGCCTCGCCGGTCAGGCGCCGGTTCGCCGCCTGGGGTTCCATCACGGCGAGCATGGGCTCGAGAAGCGAGAGATCCATCACCTGGCCCTGGCCGGTCGCCTTCGCGTGGTGGAAGGCCGCCAGCGCCGAGGCGGCGCCATAGAGCCCGGCATAGGCGTCGCCCATGAACATGGGCGGCAGCACCGGCTCGCGGTCGGGGAAGCCGTTGACGGCGGCGAAGCCCGAATAGCCCTCGACCAGCGTGCCGAAGCCGGGCTTGTGGCGATAGGGCCCGGTCTGCCCCCAGCCGGAGATGCGGACGATCACGAGGCGCGGGTTCAGCGCCAGCAGCGCCTCGGGCGCGAGGCCCATCTCCTCCAGCACGCCGGGGCGGAAGCTTTCGCAGAAGATGTCGGCCGTGGCGGCGAGGGCGCGCACCACCTCGATGGCCGCCGGATCGCGCAGCGCGAGGCAGAGGCTCTTCTTGTTGCGGCACCAGGTCTTCCAGGAGGTCTCGACGCCCTTCACGCGCCAGGCGCGCAGCGTGTCGCCCTCGGGCGGCTCGACCTTCAGCACCTCGGCGCCATGGTCGGCGAGCAGCTTGGTGAGCATGTTGCCCGCGACCAGGCGCGAGAGATCCACCACCCGCACGCCATGCAGCGCGCCGCGGGCTGTGGGGTCGAAGGCGCGGCGGGGCAGGCTCATGGCGCGGCCTCGCCGGCGCGGGCGAGCAGGGCGCGGGCGCGGGCGATGAAGGGCGCGTCCACCATCGCTCCCTCCACGGCGAAGGCGCCCAGGCCCTGCGCCTCGGCCTCGCGCGCGGCCGCCAGCACGCGGCGCGCCTGCGCGAGCTCCGCCTCGGTGGGCAGGAAGGCGGCGTTGACCACGGCGATCTGGCCCGGGTGGATGCAGGATTTCCCGGCGAAGCCGAGGCGCCTCGCGGCGCGCGCCTCCGCCTCCAGCTGGGCGGGATCGGCCAGCGCGGCCAGCGCCCCGTCGAAGGCGGGCAGGCCGGCCTCGGCCGCGGCGAGGCGCACCGCCATGCGGACGTGATCCAGCGCGGCCTCCGCGTCGCGCGCGATGCCGGCGGGCTCGAGGAGATCCGCATAGCCGATCTGCAGGCCCGCGACGCGCGGGTGGGCGAGGGCGAGCTCGGCCGCCCGGCGCAGGCCGCGCGGCGTCTCGATGGTGAGAAGGATGCCCGCGGCGCAGCCCGCCGCCTCGAGCAGCGCCGCGGCCTCCCGCACCTCCTCGGGCGATTCGCACATGGGCAGGTTGAGCGCGTCCAGCGCGGGCAGCGCCACCGCCGCCACATCCGCCGCGAAGTGCGGCGTGGCGCGCGCGTTCACGCGCACGATGATCGTCTTGCCATGGCCGGGCGGCAGGCCGCGCAGGAAGGCGGCGACGGCGGCCCGGGCCTCGGCCTTGCGGGGCTCGGCCACAGCGTCCTCGAGGTCGAGGGAGAGGCCGTCGGCGTGGGAGGCCAGGGCCTTGGCGAAGAGCTCGGGCCGCGAGCCGGGGACGAAGAGCTTGCTGCGCATCAGCGCGAGGGACACGGGGGCTTCCTCCTGCCCGCGAGTGTGGCACGGCGGGCGGGCGGGGTCAGCCCAGCGCCTCGCGCGCGGCGGTGGCGAGCGCGTCCGCCCTTTCGTTCATCGGGTCGCCCGCATGTCCGCGCACCCAGCGCCATTCGATCTCGTGCGGCTTGGCGGCGGCGAGCAGCCGCTGCCACAGTTCGAAGTTCTTCACCGGCTCGCGCGCCGCATTGCGCCAGTTGTTGCGCACCCAGCCCTTGATCCAGCGCTCCATCCCGTTGCGGAGATATTCGCTGTCCGTGTGCAGGATCACCCGGCAGGGGCGCTTCAGCGCCTCCAGCGCGGCGATGGCGGCGGTGAGTTCCATGCGGTTGTTCGTGGTCTCGGCCTCGGCGCCGGAGAGTTCCCGCTCCACCGTCCCGTAGCGCAGGATGGCCGCCCAGCCGCCGGGGCCGGGGTTGGGCCGGCAGCCGCCATCGGTCCAGATCTCCACGAGCCTTTCGCCGCCGGGCGCGCCCTTCTCGTCAGCCACCGATCGCCCCCGCATGGGTGGCGTGGCGGAAGAAGCGCAGCTTGTGCAGGTATTCCAGCGGATCCTTGCGCGTGACCATCGCCCCGGGCGGCGTGTTCACCCAATCGTAGAGCCGCGTGAGGAGGAAGCGCATGGCCGCGCCGCGGCACAGCACGGGCAGGGCCTGCCATTCCGCGGGCGCGATCTCGCGCCGCCCGCCATAGGCGCGCAGGATGGCGCGCGCCTTGGTCACGTTGAAGCTGTGGTCGGGCTCGAAGCACCAGGCGTTCAGCACCACGGCGATGTCATAGGCATAGAGGTCGGTGCAGGCGAAGTAGAAGTCGATCAGGCCCGAGACGCGCGGCCGGCGCCCGGCGTCCTCCAGGAAGAACACGTTGTCGGGGAACAGGTCGGCGTGGATATGGCCGACGGGCAGCCGGCCGGGCTCGGGCCACGCCGCGAGGATCTCGGCCAGCGCCGCGTCGAGTTCCGCGATCAGCCCGGGCTGCACGGATTCGCCGTCGCCGCGGCAGCGGTCGAGCAGCGGGCCCCACGAATCGGGGCCCAGCGCGTTGCGCCGCGTCGGCGCATAGCCCTCGCCCGCGCGGTGAAGCTGCGCCAACGCCTCGCCCAGCGGGGCGCAATGCGAGGGGCGCACGCGCCGCGGCCAGAAGCCGGGAAGGAAGGTGCAGATGGCGGCCGGCCGCCCCTCCAGCGTGCGCAGCGCCACCCCGTCCCGCCCCGGCACCGGCTGCGGGCAGGAGAGGCCCCGCGCCGCGAGATGCTGCATGAGCCCGAGGAACCAGGGCAGCTCGGCCGGGTCCACGCGCTTCTCGTAGAGGGTGAGGATGAAGTCGCCCTGCGTGGTCTTGAGCGCGTAGTTGCTGTTCTCCACCCCTTCGGCGATGCCGCGGTAGGCCAGCAGCTCGCCGATGGCGTATTGCGCGAGGAACGCGCGCAGCGCCTCGTCGGATACCTCGGTATAGACGGCCACGGATCAGGCGGCGGGCGTGGCGGCCAAGGCGGCGGGAAGCTTGAAGGTGACCTTCTCCTCGGCCACCACCACCTCCTCGATGTCGAGGGCGAAGCGCTCGCGCAGCCGCGTCAGCACCTCCTCGACCAGCAGCTCCGGCGCGCTGGCGCCGGCGGTGACGCCCACGCTGGCGTAGCCGTTCACGAGGTCGAGGTCGAGCTCGCGCCCGCGCTGGACCATCACGGCCTTCTCGCAGCCCGAGCGGCTGGCCACCTCGACGAGGCGCAGCGAGTTGGAGGAGTTGGGCGCGCCCACCACGATCATCATCTGCACGCGCGGCGCGATCTCCTTCACCGCGGCCTGGCGGTTGGTGGTGGCGTAGCAGATGTCCTCCTTCGCCGGGGCCGCGATCTCGGGGAAGCGGTGGCGCAGGATGTTCACGATCCCGGCCGTGTCGTCCACCGAGAGCGTGGTCTGGGTGATGAAGGAGAGCGCCTTGCCCGGGGGCGGGACCACGCTGCGCGCCTGGTCCTCGTCCTCGACCAGGGTGATGGCGCCGGCGGGAAGCTGGCCCATGGTGCCGATCACCTCCGGGTGGCCGGCATGGCCGATCAGGAAGATGTGGCGGTCGCGCGCGAAATGATGCTCGGCCTCGCGGTGCACCTTGCTCACCAGCGGGCAGGTGGCGTCCAGGAAGAACATCCGCCGGCGCTCGGCCTCGGCGGGGATGGACTTGGGCACGCCATGGGCGCTGAACACCACGGGCTGGCCGTCGTCGGGGATTTCGTCCAGCTCCTCGACGAAGACGGCGCCGAGCTTCTCGAGGCTTTCCACCACGAAGCGGTTGTGCACGATCTCGTGCCGGACATAGACGGGCGCTCCGTAGCGTTTCAGCGCCTCCTCGACGATCTTGATCGCGCGGTCCACGCCGGCGCAGAAGCCGCGCGGCCCGGCGAGGAGAACCTTGAGGGTGGGCTTTTCGGCCATTCGCGTGAGCATCCCAGCACTGGTGCGGCGGGAGACTACCGCTTCGGCCGGATCGGTGCCAGAGACGCCGCGCAGGCGGGGTTCGGGAGAGGGAGGTGCGGCATGCGGCTCGGGGTGATCTTGGCGGCGGGGCTGATGCTGGCGGGCTGCGGCTCGGGCCGCATCGAGGATCTGCTGATCGCCTGCCCCGAACTGAGCCTGCCCGCCGACACGGCGGACCTGACGCGCTACCGCCCCGGCGCGCCGCCCGATCTATCCGCCCTGGTGATGGATGCGCGGATCACGGCCATCGAGGGCTCCTGCCTGCGCGGGCGGCGCGACCGCAGCGTGATCGCGCGCATCGCCCCGCGCTTCCAGGTGGAGCGCGGCCCCGCCTCCGACGCGCGGGTGGTGGAGCTCCCCTGGTATCTGGCCGTGGTGGAGGAGGGGACGGAGCGCATCGCCAGCCGCGCCACCTTCCGCATCCCCGCCGCCTTCCCGCCCAATGCGGCGCGCGTCAGCCTCTCCTCCACCGCGATCGAGATCGAGTTCCCGGTGGGAGAGGGCCGGCGCGTGCAGGACTACCGGATCATGGTCGGTTTCCTGCTGAACGAGGAGGAGCTGGCGCTGAACCGCCGCCGCGGGCCGCGGTGAGAGGCTTGACTCCCCGGGGCGCTGGCCGCTAAACGCCGCGCTCCCGGGCGGCGCTGGCGTGCCGCCCGCGGTTGTTCGCGGGCCTGCCTCGTCAGGGCCGCGGGCGCCGGAAGGTTCCAGTGAAGCGGGCCCGTCCACGCCACGCGGCGGCCCGAATGGTTTCTCGGTCAAAGGCGCGTGTGATGACCTTCGCAGTGATCCGCACCGGCGGAAAGCAATACCGGGTGACGCCGAACGCGGTGCTCGCCGTCGAGAAGCTCGAGGCCGAGCCGGGCGCCACCGTCACCTTCCACGAGGTGCTGGCGCTGGGCGGCGAGGCCGGGCTGCAGCTCGGCGCCCCCACCGTGCCCGGCGCGACGGTGACGGCCACCGTGCTGGAGCAGAAGAAGGGCGAGAAGGTGCTGATCCTGAAGAAGCGCCGCCGCCAGAACAGCCGCCGCAAGCGGGGCCATCGCCAGCAGCTCACGGTGCTGCGCATCTCCGCCATCGCGGCCTGAAGGAGACACTCTCATGGCGCACAAGAAGGCCGGCGGCTCCTCGCGCAACGGCCGCGACTCTCCCGGGCAGCGGCTCGGTGTGAAGAAGTTCGGCGGCGAGCATGTGCTCGCGGGCAACATCCTGGTCCGCCAGCGCGGCACCAAGATGAAGCCGGGCCGCCATGTGGGCGTGGGGCGCGACCACACCCTCTTCGCCCTGGTCGAGGGCCATGTGAAGTTCGAGCGCAAGGCCGAGGGCAGGGTGCACGTCTCGGTCGTGCCGCTGCCCCAGGCGGCCGAGTGATCCGCAGGCGCTGAGCCTGTCTCGGGCGGGGGCCTCACGGCCCCCGTTTTCGTTTCCGGCCCCGCCCAAGGCCCCGCCGCGCTGCCGGGGGGTGGAGGGGGGGCCAAGCCCCCCCTTGGGGGGGTGGGGGGGGGGGGGGGGGGGGGGGGGGAGGAAGGGGAGGGGGGGAAAAAAAAGAACCTTGCGACAAAAGG
>JBKBSR010000157.1:0-7415 GCA_046291055.1 Roseococcus sp. | reverse complement strand
CGAGACATTGCGGCCCCCTCAGAACACGCGGCAGAGGACCTCGCCGCCGACATTGGCGGCGCGGGCCTCGGCATCGCTCATCACGCCGCGCGGCGTGGACAGGATCTGGATGCCGAGGCCGTTGTAGAACTTCGGCAGCTCCTTGATCTTGGAATAGACGCGGCGGCCCGGCTTCGAGACGCGGCTGATCTCCTTGATGGCGGGCTCGCCCTCGGAATACTTCAGCTCGATCTCGATCTGCCGCACGCCGGGGCGGATCTCCTCCACGCGCCAGGCGCGGATGTAGCCCTCGCGCTTCAGCACCTCGAGCACATCGGTCTTGAGGCGACTCGCCGGCGCGACGCAGCGCGTCTGGCGCGAGGCATGCGCGTTGCGGATGCGCGTCAGCAGATCGCCCAGCGGATCGGACATGGACATGCGCGGGGCTCCTTACCAGCTCGCCTTCACCACGCCCGGAAGTTGGCCCTTGTTGGCCAGTTCGCGGAGCTGGTTGCGGCACAGCTTGAACTTGCGGTAGTTGCCGCGCGGGCGGCCCGTCACCTCGCAGCGCAGGCGCACGCGAACCTTGGCCGCGTTGCGCGGCATCTGCGCGAGCTTCAGCGTCGCGGCGAATCGGTCCTCGATCGGCGCCTCGCGGTCCATCACGATGGCCTTCAGGGCGGCGCGCTTCTTCGCGTGCTGCCCCGCGAGCTTCTCGCGGCGCTTGTTCTTCTCGATGGAAGAGATCTTGGCCATAGGCTCAGGGTCCTCTGGAACCTGCCGGCTCCCGCCGGCGGTTTTCCGGTTGCATCAGTTGACGAAGGGCAGATCGAAAGCCTTCAGCAGCGCCTTGGCTTCCTGGTCGGTCCTCGCCGTCGTCACGAAGACGATGTCCATCCCGCGGATCGCGTCCACCTTGTCGTAGTTGATCTCGGGGAAAACGATCTGCTCCTTCAGACCGAGGCTGTAGTTGCCCCGCCCGTCGAAGCCGCGGTTGCCCGGGATGCCGCGGAAGTCGCGCACCCGGGGCAGCGCGATCGTCACGAGGCGATCCAGGAACTCGTACATGCGGGCCTTGCGCAGCGTGACCTTGCAGCCGATCGCCTGGCCCTCGCGGATCTTGAAGCCCGCGATCGCCTTCTTCGCGCGCGTGCGCACCGGCTTCTGGCCCGAGATCAGGGTGAGGTCGGCCACCGCGGCGTCCAGCTTCTTCTGGTCGCCCGCGGCCTCGCCCACGCCCATGTTGATGACGATCTTCTCGAGCTTGGGCACCTGCATCGGGTTCTTGTAGCCGAACTCCTTCTGCAGCGCGGGCTTCACCACCTCGGCGTAGTGCTTCTGCAGCCGCGCCACCTCGCGCGGCATCGCGGCGGCCTTGCCGGCGGCGGCCGGCACGGCCTCCACGCGGCGCCCGGCATCCGGCGCGTCGGTCTTCTTCGGCTGCGCCGCCGCCTTCGGCTTGGCGGCCGGCTTCGCGCCGCCCTTCCCGGCGGCGCCCTTCTTCGTCCCGCTCATGCGTCGAGCACCTCACCGCTCGCCTTCGCCACGCGGACCTTCTTCCCGTCCTCCAGGACGCGGAAGCCCACGCGCGTCGGCTTGTCCGTCTTGGGGTCGATCAGCGCGAGGTTCGACAGGTGGATCGGCGACTCCTTCGTCACGATCCCGCCCGTCTCGCCGATGCGCGTCTGCTTCGTGTGGCGCTTCACGAGGTTCACGCCCTGCACCAGGGCGCGCTCCTCGGCCGGCATCACGCGCAGCACCTCGCCCCGCTTGCCCTTGTCGCGCCCGGCCAGCACCTGAACGCGGTCGCCCTTCTTGATCTTGGCGGCCATGGTCAGAGCACCTCCGGCGCCAGGCTGATGATCTTCATGAACTTCCGCGCGCGCAGCTCGCGCACGACGGGCCCGAAGATGCGCGTGCCGATCGGCTCGCCCTGCTTGTTGATGAGCACGGCGGCGTTCCGGTCGAAGCGGATGGCCGAGCCGTCGGGCCGGCGCACGGGATAGGCCGTGCGCACGATCACCGCGCGCTCCACAGCGCCCTTCTTCACCTTGCCGCGCGGGATCGCCTCCTGAACGGCCACCACGATGACGTCGCCCACCGAGGCCGTCTTGCGGCGCGTGCCGCCCAGCACCTTGATGCACTGCACCCGGCGCGCACCGGAGTTGTCGGCGACGTCCAGGTTCGTCTCGACCGAGATCATGCCTTGACCCCTTCACCGACGGGCTCGCCATTGCGCAGGATGACCGTCCAGGTCTTGCGCTTGGAGATGGGCGGGCACTCCTGGATCGAGACCGTGTCGCCCTCGCGGCACAGGTTCGCCTCGTCGTGCGCCGCATACTTCTTCGAACGGCGGATGAACTTCTTGTAGAGCGGGTGCATCACGCGACGCTCGACCAAGACGGTGACCGTCTTGTCCATCTTGTCGCTGACGACCCGCCCGGTGAGGACTCGCTTCGGCATCGCCGGGGTCTCCTCAGGCCTTCGGGTTGGCGGCCGCGCGCGCGCGCTCGGCCATGATGGTCTTGACCCGCGCGATGTCGCGCCGCACCGCCCGGATGCGGCTGACCGCCTCGAGCTGGCCGGTGGCGCGCTGGAAGCGCAGGTTGAACTGCTCCTTGCGGAGGTCGAGCAGCATGCCCTGCAGCTCGTCCGCCGACTTGGCGCGGATGTCCGCGATCTTCGTCATGACCTCAGGCCTCCGCGCCCAGGCGCGTCACGATCTTCGTCTTGATCGGCAGCTTGGCCGCACCGAGCGAAAGCGCCTCCCGCGCCGTCTCGTTCGCCACGCCGTCGATCTCGAACATGATCCGCCCCGGCTTCACGCGGCAGATCCAGTACTCGGGCGCGCCCTTGCCCGAGCCCATGCGCACCTCGGCCGGCTTGCTCGAGACCGGCACGTCGGGGAAGATGCGGATCCACACCCGGCCCTGGCGCTTCATCGCGCGCGTGATCGCGCGTCGCGCCGCCTCGATCTGGCGCGCCGTCACGCGCTCGGGCTCCAGCGCCTTCAGACCATAGCCGCCGAAGGTCAGCGAAAAGCCGCCCTTGGCCACACCCTTGATGCGGCCCTTGTGGGCCTTGCGGTATTTGGTTCGCTTAGGCTGCAGCATCGCTCACATCCTCACCGCTGGGGCGCCTGTTCCTGCGCCCGGCGGTCCTGCGCCATCGGGTCATGGGCCATGATCTCGCCCTTGAAGATCCAGACCTTCACGCCGCAGGTGCCGTAGGTCGTCTTCGCCGTGGCGATCCCGTAGTCGATGTCGGCGCGCAGCGTGTGCAGAGGCACGCGCCCCTCGCGGTACCACTCCATGCGCGCGATCTCGGCACCCCCGAGCCGGCCCGAGCAGTTGATCCGGATGCCCTGCGCGCCGAGACGCATCGCCGACTGCACGGCGCGCTTCATGGCGCGGCGGAAGGCCACGCGGCGCTCGAGCTGCTGTGCGATGCTCTCGGCCACCAGCGTGGCGTCCAGCTCCGGCTTGCGGATCTCGAGGATGTTGAGAGACACCTCGGCCCCGGCCTTCGCGCTCAGCTCCTTACGGAGCTGGTCGATGTCGGCGCCCTTCTTGCCGATCACGACTCCCGGCCGCGCGGCATGGATCGTCACGCGCGGCTTCTTGGCCGGGCGCTCCACCACCACCTTCGACACGCCGGCGGACTTCAGCCGCTCCTTCAGCGTCTCGCGCAGCTTGAGGTCGTCGTGCAGCAGCTTCGCGTAGTCCTCTCCCGCGAACCAACGGCTGTCCCAGGTGCGGTTGATGCCGAGGCGCAGCCCGATCGGATTGACCTTGTGACCCATGTTACGCGGCCTCCGCTTCCGTGCCGGCCTTCGCCACCTGCTGCTCGGCGACGACGATCTTGAGATGGCTGAACCACTTCTCCACGCGGGCGGACCTGCCGCGACCACGCGCATGGAAGCGCTTCATGACGATGGCGCGCCCCACCTCGGCGCGGGACACCACCAGGCGGTCCACGTCGAGCTGGTGGTTGTTCTCGGCGTTGGCGATCGCGCTCTCCAGCGTCTTCTTCACCGTCTGCGCGATGCGCCGCTTGCTGAAGGTCAGCGTCGCCACCGCGTCCTGCGCGCGCGCGCCGCGGATGGTGGCCGCCACCAAGTTCAGCTTCCGCGGGCTGACGCGGATGTTGTAGGTGATCGCCTGCGCCTCGTTGTCGCCGAGGCCGCGCGGATGCTTCGGCTTGCTCATCGGATCACCCCCGCTTCGCCTTCTTGTCGGCGGAGTGGCCGCCGAAGGTGCGCGTGGGCGCGAACTCGCCGAGCTTGTGGCCGACCATGTTCTCGGTCACCTGCACCGGCAGGAACTTGCGCCCGTTGTACACGCCGAAGGTCAGGCCCACGAATTGCGGCATGATCGTGCTCCGGCGCGACCAAGTCTTGATGACCTCGTTGCGCGTGGAGGCGCGCGCCGCCTCGGCCTTCGCCAGGAGGTACCCGTCCACGAACGGACCTTTCCAAACGCTGCGCGGCATGTGCCTCAGCCCTTCGTCGCGTGGCGGCGGCGCAGGATGTTGCGATCCGTCCGCTTGTTGTTGCGCGTCTTCGCGCCCTTCGTCGGCTTGCCCCAGGGCGTGACCGGATGACGGCCGCCCGAGGTGCGGCCCTCGCCGCCGCCGTGGGGGTGGTCCACCGGGTTCATCGCCACGCCGCGGTTGTGCGGCTTGCGGCCCAGCCAGCGAGAGCGGCCAGCCTTGCCGATCTGCTGGTTGCTGTTGTCGGGGTTGGACACCGCGCCGATGCTTGCCATGCACTCGCTGCGGACGGTCCGCAGCTCGCCAGACATGAGCTTGATCTGCGCCAGCCCCGCATCCTTGCCCACGAGCTGGGCGAAGGTGCCGGCGGAGCGCGCGATCTTGCCGCCCGCGCCCGGCTTCAGCTCGATGTTGTGGATCACCGTGCCGACCGGAATGGCCGAGAGCGGCATGGCGTTGCCAGGCTTGATGTCCGCCTTCTCGGCCGCCAGCACCGTGTCGCCCGTCTTCAGCCGCTGCGGCGCGAGGATGTAGGAGAGCTCGCCATCCGCATACTTCACCAGCGCGATGAAGGCGGTGCGGTTCGGGTCGTACTCGATCCGCTCCACCGTCGCCGGCACGCCGAGCTTGGCGCGGCGCCTGAAGTCCACCAGGCGATAGGCCTGCTTGTGCCCGCCCCCGCGGAAGCGGGAGGTGATGTGGCCGTGGTTGTTGCGCCCGCCGGTCTTCGTCTTGCCGACGGTCAGCCCCTTCACGGGCTTGCCCTTCCACAGGCCGCTGCGGTCGATCAGCACCGTGCCGCGCAGGCTCGGCGTGACGGGGTTGAAGGTCTTCAGCGCCATGGGATTACGAAAGCCCCGTCGTGAGGTCGATGCTCTGGCCCTCGGCCAGGCGCACCATCGCCTTCTTCCAGTCCGAACGCTGGCCGGGGCGGCCCCGGAAGCGCTTGCTCTTGCCCTTCATCACCAGCGTGTTCACCGACACCACGCTGACCCCGAACAGGCCCTCGACGGCCTGCTTGATCTCGCGCTTGTCGGCATCCAGCGCCACCCGGAAGGCGTAGGCGCCCTTCTCCGAGAGCATGGTGGCCTTCTCGGTCACCAGCGGCGCCAGGATCACCTGGTACATGCGCTCCTTGCCCAGCGGCTTCGGCGCCGGGGGCTTGCTGACGGCGGCGCTCATGCCAGGCGCTCCTTCAGGGCTTCCACGCCGGCGCGCGTCACCACGAGCACGTCATGGTTGAGGATGTCATAGACATTGGCGCCGGCCGTCGGCAGCGCGTCGAGGCCGGGGATGTTGCGCAGCGCGCGCGCGAACCCCTCCTCGACGGCCGCATCCACCACCAGCGCGGAACTCCAGCCCAGCGCCTTCACGCGCGCGGCCATCTCCTTCGTCTTGGCGTTCTCGCCGAGGGTCGCGGCCTCGAGCACCACCAGTTTCCCGTCCTTCGCCTTCTGGCTGAGGGCGGAGATCAGGCCGAGGCGGCGCACCTTCTTCGGCAGCGAGTAGCCGTGGTCGCGCACCACCGGGCCATGCACGATACCGCCCTTGCGGAACTGCGGCGCGCGCAGCGAGCCCTGGCGGGCCGAGCCGGTGCCCTTCTGGCGATAGGGCTTCTTCGTGGTGCCCTGCACCTCGCCCATGCCCTTCACCTTGTGCGTGCCGGCACGGCGCTTGGCGAGCTGCCAGTGCACGACGCGCGCCATGATGTCCGCGCGGGGCGCGGCGCCGAACAGCTCGTCCGGCAGCTCGGCGGAGCCGGCCGGCGCGTTGTCCAGCGTGATGACGTTGACCTGCATCGTCCTCGATCCTCAGACGGTCGCGGCGGGGAAGGGAGCGTCCGCCGGGCGCGGCCGCTTCACCGCGTCACGCACCAGCACGTAGCTGCCCGCGGCGCCGGGCACCGCGCCCTTGACCAGAAGAAGACCCTTCTCGGCGTCATGCCCGGCGATCTCGAGGTTCTGCGTGGTCACGCGCTCGACGCCGAGATGGCCGGCCATCTTCTTGTTCTTGAAAGTCTTGCCCGGATCCTGGCGGTTGCCGGTTGACCCGTGCGAACGGTGGCTGATGGACACGCCGTGCGACGCCTCGAGCCCCGCGAAGTTCCAGCGCTTCATCGCGCCGGCGAAGCCCTTGCCCTTCGTCGTGCCGGTGATGTCCACCTTCTGGCCCTTGACGAAATGCGTGACCGAGAGCGCGGCGCCGGGCGCGAGCAGCGCCGCGGCGTCCACGCGGAACTCGACCACCTTCTTCGGCGCCTCGACGCCCGCCTTGGCGAAGTGGCCGCGGTTGGGCTTGGAGACGTTCTTCGCCTTCGCCTTGCCGAAACCGAGCTGCACGGCGTCATAGCCGTCGCGCTCGGCGGTGCGCTGCGCCACGACGCGCACCGCGTCCACATGCAGCACGGTGACCGGCGTGGTCGAGCCGTCCTCGTTGAACAGACGGGTCATGCCGAGCTTGCGCGCGATCAGTCCCGTCCGGGTCTGGGTGGCCATGACCGGATCCTCAGATCTTGATCTCGACGTCCACGCCGGAGGCGAGGTCGAGCTTCATCAGCGCGTCCACGGTCTGCGGAGTGGGGTCCACGATGTCGAGCAGCCGGCGATGCGTCCGGATTTCGAACTGCTCGCGCGACTTCTTGTCCACATGCGGAGAGCGGTTCACGGTGAACCGCTCGATCTGCGTGGGCAGCGGGATCGGCCCGCGCACCCGTGCGCCGGTCCGCTTCGCGGTGTTGACGATCTCCCGCGTGCTGCCGTCCAGCACGCGGTGATCGAACGCCTTGAGGCGAATGCGGATGTTCTGGCTGTCCATGGCGGTTCGCCTACTTCTGGATGCTGGCCACCACGCCGGCGCCGACGGTGCGGCCGCCCTCGCGGATGGCGAAGCGCAGGCCCTCGTCCATCGCGATCGGGGCGATCAGCTCCACCTCCATCGAGATGTTG
>JBKBSR010000156.1:0-7417 GCA_046291055.1 Roseococcus sp. | reverse complement strand
CTCGCGCGCCGCCATCGCCTCGGCGTGGCGCTCCGCCAGGGCCTGGCGCCGCTCGGCCAGGGCGGCGATCTCGCGCGCGAGGTCGGGCGTGGCGAGGCGGGCGAGGGTCGCCTCCCGCCGCGCCTCCAGCGCGGCGAGCTCGGCGCGCCAGCGGGCGAGATCCCCGCCCTCGGTCAACCGGACGCGGGTGGCCAGCCAGGCCTGCGCCACCGCCTCCAGCAGCGCGGCGGCCTGGGCGGCCTCGGGCGCGGCGAGGGAGAGGCGGATCAGCGCCCCCTCCGCCAGGATCTCGGCCCGCAGCCCCTCGGCCAGCCGTGCGGCCGAGATCCCCGGCGCGGGGCGCGCGGCCAGCGCGGCCTCGGCCACCGCGAGGCTGGTGAGCAGCGTGGCCTCGCCCGCCGCGCCCTCGCGCGCGGGGCCGGAAAGGCGCAGCAGCAGTTCCGCCCGGTGCAGCGCAGGCTGGGTCAGCGAGGCGAGACCGGCGGCGATCGGGGGCAGCACCAGGCAGGCGAGCAGCAGCCCCTTGCGCCGCGCCAGGCTGGCCTGGACGCCGCGCAACCGCGACCATCGCCGGGCCGCCGGCGGGGGCTGCAGGGGCGGGGCGGCGGGCAGGCGCGCGATCGCCAAGGGCTCACTCCCGGTTGCGCGCGGGCCGTCCGCGCCCTTCCTGTCCATCCTCTGTAGCGCAGGCCCGGGGCGGCGGAAACCGCGCCGCGCCCGCCCCCGCATTCGCCGCGCGGATCAGGCTTGTCGCCCCGGCGCGTCGATCCAATCCTTGCACTCTGGAGCAATCCGGCGAACATCCGCGCAGCTTCGGGGGAGCGGCCCCGACGGCAACGCCCGCATGGAAGGCGCATGGAATCCTCGGTCGGTTCGAGCAGCGACACCCCCCCCTCGGCGCGGACCCAGGCCCCCCCGCGCGCAGGCGCCGCCTCGCCCGTTCCGACCTATCTGCAGATCGCGTCGCTGGCCGACATCGTGGCGCTGGCCGCGGCCGGCTTCTTCTGGCGCCTGACGGAGCCCACGCGGGCGGTGTTCACGCCGCTCGAGGCCTCGCTCATGGCGCTCGCGCTGGTGGGCTTCGCCGCGGTGGCGCTGCGCCAGTTCTCGCCGATGCGCCTCGCCCAGCTTCTCGACACGCCCTGGACGATCTCGGAGGCGCTGCTTGTGCCCGCCCTGGTCGGCGGCGCGGCGACGCTGCTCGCCTTCCTCGCGCTGGGCGAGGCCGCGGGCAAGGCGGTGCTGCTCTGGCCCGCGCTGGCGGCGGCGCTGCTTCTGCCCACGCGCCTTCTCGTCTCGGCCATCGCGCGCCAGGGCATGCGCGCGGGCTGGCTGCGCCGGCGCATCGCCATCATAGGCGCCGGCGAGGTGTCGGACGGGCTGATACACCGCCTCACCGCGCCCGGGAACAAGGAGCGGCCCGACATCCTGGGCATCTTCGACGACCGCGACGCGACCCGCCGGCCGAAGGTGGTGGCGGGCGTGCCGGTGATGGGCACCGTGCGGGATCTCACCCAGCGCGGGGCCGAGGAGCGGATCGACATCATCGTCATCGCGCTGCCCATCCGCCGCGCGCTGGACATCCTGCGCTCCATCCAGCAGGTGCAGTGGCTCTCCTCCGACGTGCTGGTGCTGCTCGAGGGCGAGAACGAGGCCCCGCAGGGCGCGCCCGTCTCGCTGATCGCCGGCCAGCCCGCCCTGCGCCTGGTGCGCCAGCCCATCCCGGCCGGCGGGATGCTGGTCAAGACGGCGATGGACTATGTGCTGGCGGCGGTGGCGGGGCTGCTTCTGCTGCCCGTGCTGGCGCTGGCGGCGCTCGCCATCCGCCTCGACAGCCCCGGGCCCGTGCTCTTCACCCAGACGCGGGTGGGCCGCTTCGGCCGCCCCTTCCGCATCTTCAAGCTGCGCACCCTGACCTGGGATCCGACCGATGACGGGCGCGTGGGCGTCAAGGGCACGGACCGGCGCATCACCCGGGTGGGGCGTTTCCTGCGCGCCACCTGCATCGACGAGATGCCCCAGGTTTTCAACGTGCTGCGCGGCGAGATGAGCTTCGTCGGCCCCCGCCCGCATGTGCCGCGCATGCAGGTGCGGGGCGTGCCCATCGAGGAAGCCCTGCCGGGCTATGGCGCGCGCCACCGCCTCAAGCCCGGCATCACGGGCTGGGCGCAGGTGAACGGGCTGTCGGGCACCATCGAGGAGATGGGCATGGCGCGCGAGGTGCTGGCGCATGACCTCGCCTACGTCGCGGAATGGTCGCTCTGGCTCGATCTGAGGATCATCGCCCGCACCGCCGCCATCCTGATGCTGGGGCGGGACGCCTTCGAGGCGCGGCGCCACGAATGGCGCAGCGTGTGAGGCGGCAGGGGGCGGGAGGCGGCCGCGCTGGTCGGAGTGAGAGGATTCGAACCTCCGGCCCCTGCGTCCCGAACACAGTGCTCTACCAGGCTGAGCTACACTCCGGCGCGGCGGGCGTCCTGATACCGTCACGCCGCTTGGTCGGCAAGCCAGGGTCTGGGATAGGCTGTCCGCGAGACCATGGAGGGAGTTTCACGTCATGAAGGGTCTTCTGGCCGGGCTCGGCCTTCTCGCCATGATCGGCGGCGCCGCCGCGCAGACCGACCTCGCCCGCGTGGTGACCGAGCGGCGCGAGGGGCTGCGCGGCGTGGGCCAGCACATGGAGGCGCTGCAGGCCATCGCCCGCAGCGGCGGCGATCCCCGCCCGGCGGTGGAGCGCATCGAGGCCGTGCAGCGCTTCTTCGTGAACTTCGGCCAGCGCTTCCCCGCCGGCACCCAGCAGGGCGCGCCGGGGATCGAGACCCGCGCCCTGCCCGCCATCTGGAGCGACCGCGCGGGCTTCGACCGGGTGGAGGCCGCGCTGGCGCCGCGCCTGGCCGCGCTGCGCGAGGCGGCGGCCAGCGGCAACCCCCAGGCCTTCGCCCAGGCGCTGCAGGCCGCGGGCGCGGCCTGCGGGGATTGCCACCGCCCCTACCGCGCGCGCTGAGGCCGCGGCCCGGGGCGCCCGCGGACGGGATCAGCCGCGGGGGAACCCCGCCGCCGCGAGGCGGGCGAGCATCGCCGCCTCCGCCTCGCACGGCAGAAAGAAGAAGCTGAACACATAGGGATCGGAGGCGGCGAACACCGCCGGATCCGGGCTCGCCACCTGCATGCGCGCCGCGTCGAAGGCGCGGAAGGGGTGCAGCCCGCCCTCCAGCCAGAACCACCCGGAATAGCCCAGCGCCGCGAGTTGTGCCGGCACCCGCCGCGTGCTGCCCGGGCGGTGCCGCTCCTCGATCTCCACGGACAGGACCGGCCGGCAGCGGGCGAGGGTGGCGGCCGCGCCTGCGAGCGCCTCCTCCTCCGCCCCCTCCACGTCGAGCTTGATGGCCGTGACATCCCGCAGCCCGAGCGACTCGAGGGCGATCACGCGCACGCGGTGCGCCTGCCGACCAAGGCCGGGATGGCCCGCATAGTCCTTGGCGAGCGTGGCCCATTGCTCGGCCGGCACGCCGTCCAGCACGGGCAGGGTCAGCACCGCCTCGCCCTCGGCCGCGCCCAGCGCCTCGACGCGCAGCGTCACATGCGGCGGCGGCGCGCCCCCGAAGGAGGCCAGCAGCCGCGCCATCGCGGCCGGCAGCGGCTCGAAGGCGATGACGCGCGAATCCGGCAGCGCCGCGAAGGGGTGCGTCAGCAGCCCGTCATGCGCGCCGATGTCGAGCAGCGTGCCCGGCCGGTGCAGGGCACGGTGGAAATCGAGCTCCTCCATCGCCTCACACCCGCAACAGGCCGGAGGCGACGGGCACCACGCCCCCGCCCACCCGCACGCGGATCGCGCCCGCCGCATCGCGCTCGGCCGTGAGCTGCATCAGGCTGGGCCGGCCCATCTCGACCCCCTGTTCGAGCTCGAGCGAGAGCCGCGCGCCGCCGTGGAGCTGCAGCAGCAGCCCCGCCAGCGCGCAGGCCGCGCTGCCGGTGGCCGGATCCTCCGCGATGCCGTCGAGCGGCGAGAACATGCGCGCCCGCCGCCGCCCCACCCCGAGCGGCGCGTGCAGCAGCACGCCCGTGGCGCGGCGGAACAGGCGCCGGAAGGCGGCCGCGTCGGGCGCGGCCTCGGCGAGCAGCGCGGCGTCCTGCAGCTCGGCGAGCGCGAAGTCGAGGCCGCATCCGGCGAGCATGGGCCGGTGCGCGCCGAGGTGCAGCGCGCCCTCGGGCAGGCCGCAGCAGGCGGCGATGGCGGCCGGGTCGAGCGCCGCCCCCGCCGCGAAGGGCCTGGGCGCCTCGATCTCGGCGGCCACCACCGTCCCGCTCGGATTGCGCGAGAGGCGCGCCACCACGATGCCCGCGGGCTGCTCCAGCCGCAGCGCCTCGGCCTGGGTGGCCTTGCGCCGCGCGAGGATCACCGCCGCGCCCACATTGGGGTGGCCGGCGAAGGGCAGCTCCTGCCCCGGGGTGAAGATGCGGATGCGCGCATCCGCCACCCCTGAGTTCAGCACGAACACCGTCTCGGAGAGGTTGAACTCCCGCGCGATGGCCTGCATCCGCGCGCTGTCGAGATGATCCGCCCCGTGCACCACGGCGAGCGGGTTGCCGCCGAAGCGGCGGGTGGTGAACACGTCGGCCGTGTCGAAGTCAAGCTCCATCGCGCGCGTCCAGGGCGGCGGCGATGGCGGCGTTCATCGCCGCGACCCCGGCCGCCGGCCCCTCGGGATGGTTCCACACCGCGCCCACCACGGCCAGGAAATCCGCACCCGCGCGCACCAGCGGCGCGCAGTTGTCCGCCGCGATGCCGCCGATCGCCACGCAGGGGATTTCCATCAGCCCGCTCCACCATTCCAGGATCTCGGGCGAGGCGTGGTGCTGCGCCTGCTTGGTCGTGGTGGGGAAGAAGGCGCCGAAGGCCACGTAATCGGCCCCCAGCTCGCCCGCCAGCATGGCGAGGTGGCGGCTTGCATGGCAGGTGATGCCGAGGATGCGCCCCTCCAGCAGCCGGCGCGCCGCCGCGTGGTCGCCATCGCCCTGGCCGAGATGCGCCCCGTCGCAGCCCAGCCGCACCGCCAGCGCCGCGTCGTCGTTCAACAGGAAGGCCACGTCATGGGCCTGGGCGATGGGCATCAGCCGCTCGGTCCAGCGCGCCACCTCGGCCTCGGGCGCGTCCTTGAGGCGAAGCTGCAGGCAGGCCACGTCGCCGGCGCCGAGGGCCGCCTTCAGCCGCTCCTCGAAGCCGGGTTCGAGCCGGGGCGGCGTGACGAGGTAGAGGCGGCAGCGGTCGGGGCTCATGCGGCCAGCTCAGCGCGGATCGGGGGATTCGGCTATTCCAGCCAGGGGCCGAAGGCGTGGCGCAGCGCCTCCAGCGCGCGGGGGTCGAGCGGCGGCGCCTCTCCCCGGCGCGCGGCGAGCAGGGCGGCCAGCGCCCGCGCCCGGGCATTCCCCGGCTCGCGCCGCAGCGCCTCGGCGAGATCGGCGCGGGCGGCGGCCTCCTCGCCCGCCAGCAGGGCGAGGCCCGCGCGCGCGGCATGCGCCGCCCCCTCGCCCGGCCCGGCCGCCGCCAGGGCCGCATCGAGCGCGGCCCGCGCCGCGGCGCCCTCGCCCAGCCGGTGCAGGGTCAGGGCGCGCTCGGCCAGCAGCGCGGCGTCGGTCGGCGCAAGGCGCAGCCCCGCCTCGTATTCGGCAAGCGCGGCGCGGAACTCGTCCAGCGCGCGCCAGGCGTCGCCGCGGGCGCGGTGCGCCTCGGGCTGGGCCCATGCGGGGGCGGCGGCGAGCAGCAGCGCGGGCAGCCACCGAAGGCGCGGCGCGGCCATGGCGCTACAGCCCGTCCTTGTGGATGCGCCCGCCCTTGAGGATGAGCTTGAGGTTCCGCGCGGGGTCCATGAGGAAATCGAGGCTGCGCGCCGGGTCGCCCTCCGCGATCAGGATGTCGGCCATCGCGCCCGGCGCGATCACGCCCACGGGCCCGGGATAGGGGTTGCGCGCGCCCGAGAGGGCGCAGAGCTCGCCGTTGCGGCCGGTGGCGATGGCGAGCAGCTCCAGCGGGTCGAAGAAACGGGTGAGCTTGGCGATCTGCCGGCCATGGTTCGCGAGCCCCTCGGGCGAGAACAGGATGTCCGTGCCCCAGGCCATGTTCACGCGGAAACGCTGCGCGAACTCGAAGGCGCGAAGCGTGCCCTGCGCCACCTCGCGCTGCTTGGCGCGGCTCGCGGGGTCGGGCTTCGGGTTCGCGTCCTCGTCGTCGAGGAAGGGCTGCAGGCTCCACCACACCCCCTCGCCCGCCATCATCCGCGCCGTCTCCTCGTCGCAGAGCTGGCCGTGCTCGATGCTCCTCACCCCGGCGCGCAGCGCGCGGCGGATCCCCGGCGCGGTGTACACATGCGACATGACATAGGTGCCCCAGTCGGCCGCCGCCTCGACCGCCGCGCGCTGCTCGCTCTCGCGGAACTGGATCGTGTCCAGCGGATCATAGGCCGAGGAGACGCCGCCGCCGCCCATGATCTTGATCTGGGTGGCGCCGAGCAAAAGCTGCTCGCGCACGCGGCGCAGCACCTCCGCCTCCCCGTCCGCGACCGCGCTGACGCCCCCGAGCTCGGCCTGGCCGAGCGGTGCGCTGGCGGCGCGCGGGATGTCCTGCCGCAGGCGGAAATCCCCATGCCCCGAGGTCTGGGAGATCATCGCCCCCGAGGGGTAGATGCGCGGCCCCGGGATCAGGCCGAGATCAATGGCGCGCTTGAGCGCGAAGGCGGGCCCGCCCGCGTCGCGGATGGTGGTGAAGCCGCGCAGCAGGGTGCGCTCGGCCTCGCGCGCCGCGGCGATGTGCACGAAGCCGAGCTCGGCCGTCATCGCGACGTGCTGCGGGATGGCGCACAGCATGCTGTGCCAGTGCGCGTCGATCAGCCCGGGCATGGCGAGCCGCCCGCCGCAGTCGCGCGTCACGGCCTCCGCCACCGCTTCGTCCGCGCCGGGCAGGGCGAGGATCCGCTCGCTCTCTATGAGGATGTTCACCCCCTCGCGCAGCCGGGGCGTGACCCCGTCGAAGAGGCGGAGATTCGTGAGCAGCAGCCGGGACGGCGCCGGCGCGGCGGGGGGCTGGGCGGCGGCCGGCGTGACGGCCGCGAGCACGGCGCCCATCCCGCCCCCGAGCAGAAGGCGGCGCGAGAGATCATCCGTCAGCCGGGCGCAGAGCGCATGCGCCGCCGGGCTGGCGCAGCCGCAGGCGGCCGGGGTGGCGCCAGCGTCGCAGATCAGCGCGGCGCGAACCGCAGGAGCCTGTCTGCGCCACGTCATCGTCGCCGTCCTCCCCCGCCCGCCCTAGGGTCTGTACCCAATTGACGTAGGTGCGTCGCGGTGATTCACCCTGCCAAACGGCGGGGGATGGACGGTGTCGCGCCTGTTCTGGCTGAGCGACGTGCAGTGGGCGGCGATCGAG
>JBKBSR010000155.1:197-7417 GCA_046291055.1 Roseococcus sp. | reverse complement strand
CATGCGGGCCGGCGCGTCCTCGTTCCCGGGAATGTGCGCGGGATAGGGCGGGATAGGGCGGGGCGCGGCCCTTGTCAAACGGGCCCCGCGCCGCCTACTCCCCGGCCATGGTGACGCGCGCGGAGATCCTGGTGCTCGGCCTCACGGCCGGGGTGATCGGCTGCCTCGTGGGGGGCATGCTGTTCGGGATCGGCATGGGCCTCGTGGTCCAGCGCGTCCATATCGGCTGGCTGATGATCTTGCCCTCCGCCCCGATCGCGGGCGGCATCGGCTATCTGCTGGCCCGGCGGCTGGCGCGCAAGCTGGGCTGACACGGGCGCGGCGCCGCGCGCCCCGCGCGTTCATCTTTTCGAAAGCCTCTCGCGTGCAGACTGGGGGCCGCCACGGAAAGAGGCCTCCCCCATGCCTTTCGACGGATCGGCCCGTTCCTTCGAGACCTCGCGCCCAAGCCGCACCCCGCCCCCGGTGGAGACCTGGACGCCGCGCGCCTTCTCCGCCCCCATCACCCATCCGGCGGCGGAATGGGGTCGCTTCCTGGTCGGGCTCGGCGCCGGCCTGGTGCTGGTCGGGACGGTGGCTCTGGTCCTCATGCAGTTCTGACCCGCCCGGGGCCGACCCTTGACGGGGGCCGCTGCGCTTCCCTCCTATCCGCTCATGGCCCGGGTCGAGATCTACACCACCCTCTTCTGCCCCTATTGCGAGCGCGCCAAGGCGTTGCTCGACCGCAAGGGGGTGGCCTATGAGGAGCACGACGCGCCGCATGGCAGCGCCGCGCGCCGCGAGGCCATCGCGCGCTCGGGCGGGCGCAGCACCGTGCCGCAGATCTTCATCGACGGACAGCCCATCGGCGGCTGCGACGACCTGCTGGCGCTGGAACGCGCCGGCCGGCTGGACTCGCTTCTGACCGGCTGATCGCCTGGGGGCTTGGCACTCGCAAAGGTCGAGTGCCAAACTATATCACGACGGCATGACAGAGCCGGGGCCGCAGGGGCCGCCGGCCCAGGTTGACCGGGATGATCCGCTTCTCGCTGCGTTGCGACAACGGCCACGAGTTCGAAAGCTGGTTCAAGGACGGCGCCGCCTATGACCGCATGGCGGCGGCCGGCCTCGTCGAGTGCCCCGCCTGCGGCGACACGCGCGTGGCCAAGGCGTTGATGACGCCGGCCATCGCCAAACTCCGCGGCGCGAAGGGCCGGCCCGAGACGCCCGCGCCGGCGCAACAGGTGCCCGCCACCCCGGCCGCGCGCGCCGCCGCCGGCCCGCTGCCCGCCCAACTGCTCGCCCTGCTGCAGCGCATGCGCGCCGAGATCGAGCGGAGCTGCGACTATGTGGGCGCGGATTTCGCCGAGGAGGCGCGGCGCATCCATTATGGCGAGGCCGAGGCGCGCGGGATCTACGGCGAGGCCTCCGACGAGGAGGCCGAGGCGCTGCGCGAGGAGGGCATCGCGGTCGCCCGCCTGCCCTGGGTGCCGCGCAGCGACGGTTGATCTACCGCCGCCCCGCCATCAGGTAGTTCACGCCGACATCGCGCGTCACGCGGAAGCCGTGGCGCAGGCTGGGCGAGAGCCCCGCCACCTCCGCCACGCGCAGCCCCGCCCCGCGCATCAGGGCGCCGAGCTCGGCCGGGCGGAGGAACAGCTTGTGGTCATGCGTGCCCGCGGGCAGCCAGCGCAGCAGGTATTCCGCGCCCAGCTTAGCCGTCAGCCAGGCCCGCGGCGTGCGGTTCAGCGTGGAGAGGATCACCCAGCCGCCCGGCTTCGCGGCGCGCGCCAGCGCGGCGAGGAAGCCCGGCCGCTCGGTCGGCGGCACATGCTCGATCACCTCCAGCGCCAGCACCGCGTCGAAGCCGGTTTCGCCAAGCGTCTCGGGCGTGCCCTCGCGGTAGTCCACCGCCACCCCGGCCGCGGCGGCATGGGCGCGGGCGGCCTCGAGCGCCGCGCCGGCGGCGTCGAGCCCGGTGACCCGCGCGCCGCGCCGGGCGAGCCACTCCGAGGCGAGCCCCGCCCCGCAGCCCACATCCAGCACGCGCAGCCCCTCGAGCGGGCCGAGCCGCCCCGCGATCCAGCCCATGCGCGCGGGGTTCATGGCGTGCAGCGGGGCCATGGGCCCGCGCGGATCCCACCATTCGGCCGCCAGCGCGTCGAACTTCGCCACCTCGGCCGCATCGGCGCTGGGCCCCGTGGCGGGGCCCCGGTTGTCTCGCCCGGTCATGCCCGGTATCTGACCCGCCCTTGAGGCCCCCGCAAGGCCCGCATCCCGGGGTCAGGAGCGCGAGGGGCCAGGATCGTTGATGGCACGCATCGTGATGAAGTTCGGCGGCACCTCCGTCGCCGATCTCGACCGCATCCGCAACGTCGCCGCCCGCGTGAAGCGCGAGGTGGAGGCCGGCCACCAGGTGGCCGTCGTCGTCTCCGCCATGGCGGGCGCGACCAACCAGCTCGTGAAATGGTGCCAGGATCTCTCGCCCCTGCACGACGCGCGCGAATACGACGTGGTTGTGGCCACCGGGGAGCAGGTGACGATCGGCCTGCTCGCCATCGCGCTGCAGGCCATCGGCGTGGAGGCGCGCTCCTGGATGGGCTGGCAGATCCCCATCCGCACCGACGCCGCGCACGGCAAGGCGCGCGTCGAATCCATCGAGGGGGCGGAGCTGATCCGCCGCATGGAGCAGGGCCAGGTGCCGGTGGTGGCGGGCTTCCAGGGCATCGAACCGGTGCGCAACCGCGTCACCACCCTCGGCCGCGGCGGCTCGGACCTCTCGGCGGTGGCGCTGGCCGCGGCGCTCAAGGCCGACCGCTGCGACATCTACACCGACGTGGACGGCGTCTACACCACCGATCCGCGCATCGTGCCGCGGGCGAGGAAGCTCGAGCGCATCTCCTACGAGGAGATGCTGGAACTCGCCTCGGTGGGCGCCAAGGTGCTGCAGACGCGCAGCGTCGAACTCGCGATGAAGGAGCGCGTGCGGGTGCAGGTTCTGTCCTCCTTCGAGGACAAGCCGGGCTCGCTCGTGGTGGATGAGGACGAGATCATGGAAAAGCCCATCGTGTCGGGCATCGCCTATTCCCGCGACGAGGCGAAGGTGACGCTGCGCCGCGTGCCCGACCGGCCGGGGGTGGCGGCGCGCGTGTTCGGCCCGCTCTCGGCCGCCAACGTGAACGTGGACATGATCGTGCAGAACATCGGCGCGGACGGCTCCACCGACATGACCTTCACCGTGGGCCGGGCGGACCTGCCGCGCGCGCGCGACATCCTGGAGAAGGCGCGCGCCGAGCTCGGCTACGAGGCGCTGGACGCCGACCCCGACGTGGCCAAGATCAGCGTGGTGGGCATCGGCATGCGCACCCATGCGGGCGTGGCCGCCACCATGTTCAAGGCGCTGGCCGAGAAGGGAATCAACATCCAGGTGATCTCCACCTCCGAGATCAAGGTCAGCGTGCTGGTCGCCGCCGACTACACCGAGCTCGCGGTGCGCGCGCTGCACACGGCCTATGGCCTCGATGCCTGACGCGCCGCCGCCGGCGATCCCCGAGTCCGCCTTCGCCGCGCTGGACGTGCTGATGGCGCGCGGCGCGGCCTTCCTGGGCGCGCGCCACGCCATACTGGGCGGGGCGATGTCCTGGGTCAGCGAGCGCCACCTCGTCTCCGCCCTCTCCAACGCGGGCGCCTTCGGCGTGATCGCCTGCGGCGCGATGGAGCCCGATCGCCTGGGCGAGGAGATCGCCGCCACCCAGGCGCTGACGGAGAAGCCCTTCGGCGTGAACCTGATCACCATGCACCCGCGGCTCGAGGCGCTGGTGGATGTCTGCCTCGCCGCGCGCGTCTCGCACATCGTCTTCGCCGGGGGCATCCCGCCAGGGGCGGCGCTGAAGCGCGCCAAGGACGGGGGCGCGAAGGTGATCTGCTTCGCCCCCGCGCTCGCGCTGGCGAAGAAGCTGATCCGCGGCGGCGCGGACGCGCTGGTGATCGAGGGCAGCGAGGCGGGCGGGCACATCGGGCCCGTCAGCCTCAACGTGCTGGCGCAGGAAATCCTGCCCCACCTGCGCGAGGTGCCGGTCTTCGTCGCCGGCGGCATCGGCCGGGGCGAGGCGATCCTCTCCTACCTCGAGATGGGCGCGGCGGGCGCGCAGCTCGGCACGCGCTTCGTCTGCGCGAGCGAGAGCATCGCGCACCCGAACTTCAAGCGCGCCTTCATCCGCGCCGCGGCGCGCGACGCCATTCCCTCCGTGCAGCTCGACGAGCGCTTCCCGGTGATCCCCGTGCGCGCGCTGCAGAACGAGGGCACCCGGCGCTTCATGGCGCACCAGGCGGAGGTGCTGCGCCGCTTCCAGGCGGGCGAGCTCACGAAGGAGGCCGCGCAGCTCGACATCGAGCATTTCTGGGCGGGCGCGCTGCGCCGGGCGGTGATCGAGGGCGATGTCGAGAACGGCTCGCTCATGGCCGGCCAGAGCGTGGGCATGGTGACGCGCGAGCAGCCGGCGGCCGAGATCGTGGCGGAGCTGATCGCCCAGGCCGCGGCCGCGCTGGCCGCCCGCCGGTGCGGCGCATGACGGTTCCGCGCCGCGCCCATTGCGCGCTTGGCCCGGCGGGGGGCTTGCTCTAACCATGGCCGGGTGTTCGAGGACATGAAGCGCTTCCGCACCCCAGAGGCGCCGCCGGTGGACGCCGCGCGGCTGGGCGAGGAGCTGCGTGACGCGCGGCTGGCGCTCGGCGCCTCCATCGAGGACATGGCCGCCCAGCTCCGCATCCGGCGGGTCTATCTCATCGCGCTCGAGGAAGGCCGGCTGAAGGATCTGCCCTCGCCCGCCTACGCCATCGGCTTCGTGCGGAACTACGCGGGCGCGCTCGGCCTCGACGTGAACGACATGGTGCGCCGCTTCCGCGAGGCGGCCTCCGGCAAGCGGCAGGACCTGGTCTTCCCCGAGCCCGTGCCCGAGCGCGGCTTCCCCGCCGGGGTGCTGGTGCTGCTGGGCGCGGCGGTGGCCATCGGCAGCTACATCACCTGGTATAATTGGACCGGCTCGGGCGACCGGACGGTGGATGCGGTGCCGCCGCCCCCGCCGCGGCTGGAGAGCGCGGTGCGCGAGGGCGAGGCGCTGCGGCCCGAGGCGCCGGGCGCCCCCGCGCCGCAGGCCGCCGCGCCCCCCAGCCCGAGCCTGCCCGTGCCCACCCCGGTTCCCGTGCAGGTGCCGCCCCCGGCCGCGCCCGCCCAGCCCCCGGCCGCGGCCGCGGGGGAGGGGCGCATGGTGATCCGCGCCAAGGGCGAGGCCTGGGTGCAGGTGCGCGACCCGCGGGCGAACCAGAACCTCCTTGCGCGCGTGATGCGGCCGGGCGAGAGCTGGTCCGTGCCGGCGGACCGGACGGGGCTGCTGCTCTCCACGGGCGCCGCGCAGAACATCGACGTGCTGGTGGACGGGCAGGTCTCGCAGGTCTTCGCCGCCACCCAAGGGGTGCGGCGCGACGTGCCGCTCAACCCGGCCGAGCTGCGCAACCGGCCGCCCGCGCCGGCTCCCGCCGCGCCGGCCCCCGCCGCGCCCACCCCCGCCGCGGCCCGGCCGTCCCCGCCTGCGGCCCCTCCGGCGCCGCCCGCGGCCGCGCCGCCCGCGCCCGCGCGGCTGCAGCCCGCCCCGGCGCCGCCTGCGGCCGCCCCGCCCGCGATGGGGCGGCCCTGACGGCGCCGCTTGGGGCGCGCCCCCCGCGCGGCCTATATTCCCGACGCCACGCCCGAGGGATTCCATGAGCTACCGCCCCTACCAGCACATCGCCCGCCGCAAGTCCCGCCAGATCCGGGTGGGGAAGGTGCTCGTCGGCGGCGACGCGCCGATCAGCGTGCAGACCATGACGAACACGCTGACCTCGGACGCCGCGGCCACCATCGCGCAAATCCGCCGTTGCGAACTCGCGGGTGCGGACATCGTGCGCGTCTCCTGCCCCGACGAGGAGAGCACCTCGGCGCTGCGCGAGATCGTGCGCGAGGTGAACGTGCCCATCGTGGCCGACATCCACTTCCACTACCGCCGCGCTATCGAGGCCGCGCAGGCGGGCGCGGCCTGCCTGCGCATCAACCCGGGCAACATCGGCAGCCCCGAGCGCGTGAAGGAGGTGGTGAAGGCCGCCAAGGACCACGGCTGCGCCATCCGCATCGGCGTGAACGCCGGCAGCCTGGAGCGCCACCTGCTCGAGAAATACGGCGAGCCCAACCCGGAGGCGCTGGTGGAATCCGCGCTCTGGCACGCCGACCACCTGCTGCAGAACGACTTCCACGAGTTCAAGATCAGCGTGAAGGCCTCCGACGTGTTCCTCGCGGTGGCCGCCTACACCCAGCTCGCCGAGGCCTGCGACCACCCGCTGCACATCGGCATCACCGAGGCGGGCGGCCGGCGCACGGGCACGGTGAAGAGCGCGATCGGCCTCGGCAACCTGCTCTGGGCCGGGATCGGCGACACCATCCGCGTCTCCCTCTCCACCGAGCCCGAGGAGGAGGTGCATGTGGGCTGGGAAATCCTGAAGTCCCTGCACCTGCGGCACCGCGGGGTGAAGATCGTCTCCTGCCCCTCCTGCGCGCGGCAGGGCTTCGACGTGGTGAAGACGGTGGCGATGCTGGAGGAGCGTCTTGCGCACATCGAACAGCCCGTCACCCTCTCGATCATCGGCTGCGTGGTGAACGGCCCGGGCGAGGCGCTGATGACCGACATCGGCCTCACCGGCGGCGGGGCCGACAAGCACATGGTCTATGCCGCCGGGAAGCAGGACCACACCACCACCACCGAGGAGATGGTGGACCATCTGGTGGAGCTGGTGGAGCGCCGCGCCGCGCTGCTGAAGGCCGAGGCGGAGGCGAAGGCGGCGGCCGAGAAGGCGGCGAAGCAGGCCGCGATGGCGCCGGCGGCCGAGTGATGGCCATCGGCGAGCAGGAACTGATCGACCGGCTGCTGCAAGCCGCACGGAAGGCCCTTCCCGCCGCCGAGATCACGCGCGCGCGACTCGACCCCTTCGAGGATTCCAGCGGTGCGAGCCGGGCGGGCACGGGCGCTGCGGGCGCATGGCGGGCCACGCGCAAGGCGGATCCGGCCGACCCGCAGGCCGGACGTGTCGAGCGCACCGCATCGCCATCAGCCTAGGGTCTGGACTCAATCACGCCCAGTAGGTGATGGCGGAGACGAGGCAGACGGCGGCGAGGAAGTTACGAGCGGTCTTGTCGTATCGGGTGGCGATGCCAC
>JBKBSR010000155.1:0-187 GCA_046291055.1 Roseococcus sp. | reverse complement strand
ACCGTCCATCCCCCGCCGTTTGGCAGGGTGAATCACCGCGACGCACCTACGTCAATTGGGTACAGACCCTAGGGTCTGGACTCAATCACGCCCAGTAGGTGATGGCGGAGACGAGGCAGACGGCGGCGAGGAAGTTACGAGCGGTCTTGTCGTATCGGGTGGCGATGCCACGGAAATCCTTGATGCG
>JBKBSR010000154.1:0-7436 GCA_046291055.1 Roseococcus sp. | reverse complement strand
GGCGCTGGCCTTGTGCCTGCCCTTGCGGCGGGGCGGGGCGGGGCGGGGCGGCCGGGCGGGCGGGCGCTGCGGCGGCGCCCTCCGGGCGGGGCGCGGCGCTGGGCGGGGCCACGCTGCCCGCGCCGCCCAGCGCGGATTGCCCGGGGGCCGCGCCGGGCGCGAGCGCGATCACGGCGGCGAGGGCGAGGGCGGCGCGCATCATCCGTCTCGATGCCAAGCCGCGCCGCGCCGGGTCAAGCCTCGGCCGCGGCCGCCGCCCCGTGCCGGCGCAGCAGCGCCGCGCCCAGCGCGGCCAGCCGCGCGCGCAGCGCATCGGGGGCGAGCACTTCCACCGCCTCGCCCCAGGTGGCGAGGTGGTGCGCCATCTCCTCCAGCCCGCCCGCGGTGAAGCGCACCAGCAGCGTGCCGTCGGGCTGCGGCTCCAGGGTCTGGGTCGGGTGGAACAGCCAGTTCGCCGCCTCGCGCGCCGCGTCCTGGCGGAAGCGCAGCGCCACCTCCACCGGCGGCTCGCGCCAGACGCCGAAGGATTGCGCGGCGAGCTTCGGCAGCTCGAAGCCCGGGCGGGGGGTGAAGGGCTGCGCCGTGACCTCCGCGGCCAGGATGCGATCGAGCCGCCACACCGCGGCGTCCGGCTTGTCGCACCGCGCGGCGAGCAGATAGGGGCGCTGGCCGTAGAGCAGCCCGTAGGGCTCCACCAGATGCTCGCGCGCGTTGCTGCGGGCGGTGCTGTAGCGCAGGCGCAGCAGCCGGCTGGCGAGGATCGCCTGCCGGATGGTGGCGATCAGCGGCTCGGGCACCTGCACGCGCGGGCCGGGGCGCATGGCGATGCCCTCATTGGCCAGCAGCGCCTCCACATCGGGCTCGGCGCGCTGCAGGGCGCGCGCGTCCATCGCGGCGCGCAGCTTCTCGGCCGTGCCGCGCAGCAGGGCCGCGCGCTCGGCCAGCCCCTCGGCGGCGAGGCGGCGGGCGGCGAGGTCGAGCTCCGCCACCTCGGCCGCGGTCAGCGGCAGGGCGCGCGCGAGCGGCGAGGGCGGCAGGCGCCAGCGCTTCTGCGCCTCGTCGCTCGGCACCTGTTCGAGATCGCCGCACACCTCGCGGATGGCGGCGATCATGCGCTCGATGGTGCGGCGGCCCACGCCGAACTCCTGCGCGAGTTCGTTCAGCGTGCGGCCCGCGCGGCTGCCCGAGAGCAGCAGCACGAGGCGCAGCCCGTCGGCCAGCTTCTCGTGACGTTCCGGCATGCGGCGATCCCCCGCGCGCGATGATGCGGAGGGCGCTGACGGGCGACAAGACATGCGGGCGGCGGGACTCGAACCCGCATGGCCATGCGGCCGAGGGTTTTTAAGACCCTTCCGTCTGCCATTCCGGCACGCCCGCGCGCCGCGGAGGATGCGGGCAAGGGAGGGCGCGCTCAAGGGAGGGGCAGGCGGCGCGCCTTCGCCCCCTCCGGCCGCACGGCGGCCGGCGCCGCCAGACCGACCGAAGTGCCCGGCGCACCCGCAGCGCGGCGAAGCCCAGGCGGCCGGATGGCCGCCGCCCGGCGACTGAGGGCGCACAAACTAGGGACTCTTCAAGGTCAGCCCGCCATCCACGACGATCTCGGCGCCCGTGACGTATTTCGCCTCGTCCGAGGCCAGGTAGAGCGCGGCATAGGCCACGTCCCAGGCATCGCCCATGCGGCCCATGGGCGGCTGGGCGTTGCGCTTCGCCACGATGGCCGCGACATCCCCGCCCGTGCGCTGCCCCGCCAGCCGCGCCTCGACCAGCGGCGTGTGCATCAGCCCGGGCGTCACCACGTTGCAGCGGATGCCCTGCGCCGCGTAGCGCACCGCGATCATCCGCGAGAGCGCCGTCACCCCCGCCTTGGCGGCCGCATAGGCCATGAGGTCCGGCCCGATGTTGCGGTGCGCCGCGACCGAGGAGAGGTTCACGATCGCACCCCCGCCCTGCCGCACCATGATCGGCAGCACCGCGCGGGTGGAGAGGTGCACGTAGTGCAGGTTGTGGTGGAACTGCGCGTGCCAGGCCTCGGGCGTGAGCTCCTCGGGGCCCCCGGGCACGCTGCCGCCGACATTGTTCACCAGGATGTCGATGCGGCCGAAGGCGGCGAGCGTCGCGGCCACCACGCGCGCGATCTCCTCCTCGCGCGTCACGTCGGCGGCGAGGGCGAAGGCTTGCCCGCCCTCGGCGGCGATCATCGCTGTCGTCTCCTCGGCGGCCTCCAGCCGGTGGTCCACGCAGGCCAGCTGCGCGCCCTCGCGCGCGAAGAGGATGGCCATGGCGCGCCCGTTGCCGATGCCTGTTCCCACCGAGCCGGCGCCGAGGATCAGCGCGCGCTTGCCGGCGAGCCGCCCCGGCCGCGCGCCGGAGGCGGCGCTCACCGCTGCGCCCAGGGCGTGGTCTGCCACAGGGCGCGATAGCGCGCCTCGTCCTCGCGCAGCCGGGCGAACCAGGCCTCGCCGGGCTCGTGGCGCACCTCCAGCATGCGCGCCTCGATGGCGCGGACGAACTCGGGGTCGCGCACCACGTCGTCCGTCGCCTCGCGGAAGCGCGCGAGGATGGCGGGCGGCGTGCCGGCGGGCATGACGAGGCCGCGCTCCGAGGCCATCACCACGTTGATCCCGCGCTCGCGCAGCGTGGGCAGATCGGGCGCGAAGCGGCTGCGCGCCGGCCCGGCCTGTGCCAGCAGCCGCACGCCCTCGTTGTTGGACAGCACGAAGCCGAGGTTGAGGCCGCTCGCCACGATCTGCCGCCCCAGCATGGCGGTGCGGATCTGCGGGTCGCCCTGGAAGGCGACGTGGTTGAAGCGCGCGCCCGTCTCCCTCTGCAGCAGCACGAGCAGCAGGTGATCGTCCGTGCCGACGCCGGGCGAGCCGAAGGGGATGCTCTCCGGCGCGCGGCGCGCCGCCTCCAGCAGCTCCTCGATGCTGCGATAGGGGCTCTCGGCCGTGACGGAGATGGCGCTCGGATCGGTGACGAGATTGCCGATGGGCGCGAAATCCGCCAGCCGGAACTGCGCCGGCCGCTCGATGGGGATGGTGAGCAGGCCGGGCATGTTCGTGGTGCCGAGCATGGTGCCGTCCGCCCGGCCGCGCGCCACGGCGGCCAGCGCCACCTCGCCGCCCGCGCCGGGGCGGTTCACCACCACCACGGGCCCGCCGATGCGCGGCTCGAGGAAGCGGGCGTAGAGCCGCGCATCCAGATCCGTCGCGCCGCCGGCGACGAAGCCCACCACGATCTCGATGGGCCGGTCGGGCCGCCAGGGCTGGGCGAGGGCCGGCGCGGCGAGCAGCGCGGGCGCCGCCCCCAGCAGGGTGCGTCGGTTCATGTGCCTTTCTCCTCCCTGAGCCAGCGGATGAGGCGCGTGAGCCCCTCGCGCATGTCCACCTCGGGCGTCCAGCCGATGACGGCGCGCGCCTTCTCGTGCGCGATGCGGAAGGCGCCGCCCGAGGTGAGGCGCACCTTGCCCGGCTCCTCGCCGACGAAGCGCGGCGGCGGGCCGCCGCCGACGAGTTCCGTGATCAGCGCCACGAGGGCGCGCGTGGTGATGGGCGCGGGGCCCGAGCAGTTCACCGCCACGTCGCTCGCCGCGCTCTCGAAGGCGCAGCGGTTGGCGCGCGCGAGGTCGCCCACATAGACGAAGTGCTTCGTCTCGCTACCGTCGCCGAAGATCTCGGGCGGCTCGCCCCTGGCCAGCTTCTCCAGCGTCTCGATGATGTAGAGGGCGTTGGCCGCGCGGTGGTGCTGGCGCTCGCCATAGACGGTGGAGTAGCGCAGCACCACATGCGGCAGCCCGCGCTTCAGCGTGTAGAGGCGGCAGAGCTGCTCGCCGATGATCTTGGTGGCGCCGTAGAGGATGGCGGCCGGCGGCGCGCCTTCGGAGTGGAAGGCGGTCGCTTCCACCAGCTCGCCCCGGATGCCCGGCCCATAGCCGTAGACGGCGTTGGAGGAGGCGAAGACCACCTTCCTCAGCCCGCGCACCGCCGCCGCCTCCAGCGCGTTCTGCACGCCGCGGATGTTCACGTCCAACCCGCCCCAGGGGTCGCGGTCCATGTTCAGCGTCATGTAGGCGGCGAGCAGCAGCGCCCCGTCCATGCCCTGCATGGCGGCCAGCAGGTCGCTCATGCGCATCACGTCGCCGCGGATCACGACGAGGCGCGGATCGCCGCGCAGATGCGCGATGGCGCTCTCGGCGCCCATGGAGAAGTTGTCGAACAGCCGCACCTCGGCCGCGCCGGCGGCGAGGAAGTGCTCGGCGGTGGCCGCGCCCACCAGGCTGCCGCCGCCGACGATGATGAATCGCCCGCCCGCGATGGGGAGAGAGGCCACGCCGTTTCCTCCGAGTGTCGTTCTTGCCGCGGAGGATGGAACGGAACGCCGCTCAGCGCCAGTCGAGCGGCGGCAGCACGAGCCAGGGGATGCGCCCCGCGCCCAGCCGGCGCTCGCGCAGCTCCAGCGCCAGGTCGAGGCGCGGCGGCCCGCCCTCGGCCGGCGGCCGCGCCGAGATCGCCAGCACCGCCCGCAGCGCGGGCAGCAGGTTGGGCGGCAGCGCGCCCGCGCGCACCAGCGCCGTCAGCGCCGCGTCGGGGTTGGTCACCACCAGCCGGCCCTGCCCCTCCGGCTGCAGCCGCGCATCGAGGCCGAGCTGCGCCTCCAGCCGCAGCGCCGCCTGGCCGCTGCGCGCCGCGAACTCGTCCACGCGAAGCTGGCCCTGGGCGGCGCGGAAGGCCGCGGCGCTGCCCGGGATGGGCGTGGAGCTGCGCGCGGCGAGCCGCGCCTCCTCGAGCGGCGGCAGCCCGGCGGCGGAAAGCCGGCGCGCCTCCGCGCGCAGCGTGGCGGGGGTGAGGAAGGCCTCCAGCCCCGCCAGGGCGAAGCCCGGCAGGGCCAGCCGCTCGGCGAGGAGCCGCGCCTCGCCGCCCAGCAGCGGCAGGGCGAGGGCGAGCCCCTCCGCCTCCGCCGGCGTGGCCACCCCGCCCGCGCGCAGCGCCTGCGCGCCCTCGAACAGCGCCCGCGCGTGCAGCGGATCGGCGGCGGCGAGGCGCAGCCGCACCCGCTCGCTCTCCCAGCCCAGCCGGGCGGGGGTTTCGAGGGCGAGATCGGCCAGCACGAGTTCGGCCGCGAAGGGGAAGCCGGCGCGCAGCGGCGCGGCGTGGCGGATGCTCCAGCCCTCGGCGCGCCGCGCCTCGGCCCAGGCGGCGAGCCCGGCCTCCATGCGCGCCAGCGCGGCCTCGCGCGCGCCGAGCAGCAGCGCCAGGGCCAGCAGGGGAAGGAGGAGCAGCGCCCCCCACCATTTTCTCGCCATGCGGGCATGGCTTAAACCGCGCCCCGCATCACGCAAGGGCCGCCGCGCCGTGCTTCCGCTGCCGCTGGATGCCGATGGGCATCTCTACGTCTTCGCCTATGGCTCGCTGATCTGGCGGCCGGGCTTCGCGCATCTGGGCGCGGAGCCCGCGCTGCTGCGCGGCTATCACCGCCGCTTCTGCCTGTGGTCCCGCCACTATCGCGGCACGCCCGAGGCGCCCGGCCTGGTGCTGGGGCTGGATCGCGGCGGGGCGTGCCGGGGCGTGGCCTTCCGCGTGGGCGCGGCCGCCGCGCCCGCGGTGCTGGCCTATCTGGAGGAGCGCGAGAACCCGAACGGCGAGAAGGTCTATCACCGCCGGCTGCTGCCGCTCTCGCTCGCCTCCGGCCGGGTGGTGCGCGGCGTCGCCTATGTGGCGGACCGCGCGCACCCCGCCTATGCCCGCCCCTGCGAGCAGACCACCGTGGCCACCATCCGCCGCGGCCATGGGCGGGCGGGCGCGAACCGGGAGTATCTGCTCAACACGGCCGAGCATCTGCGCGCGCTGGGCCTGAGGGACGCGCGGCTGGAGCGGCTGGCGCGCCTCGTCGCCGCCGCGGATTAACCGGGCGGAAAGGCCGGCGGGACGAGACTCCCGGGCGGAGGATTCCGCCATGAACGCCACGCTGAGCGAGGAGGTGCGGGAGGTCCGCCTCCGCTGCACCCAGCACCTGACCGAACTGCACCGGCTGCACCTCGCGCTGCTCGCGGAGACGCGGGCGCTGAAGCGCTTCACCTCCGCCGGCCGCTCCACCGCCGAGATGGAGATCGTGGCCGAGCTGCTGGAGCAGTATCTCTCCGCCACCGACGCCTTCCTCGAGAACATGCGCGGGCGGATGGAGGCGCGGCTCGGCCTGCTGCGGCGGGGCGAGCCGCTGGTGAACGGCAAGCCCGAGGACGCGCCGGGCCATGGCGGCTTCTGGCTGCTGTTCTCGCGGCTCTGCGCGGTGCTGAAGCGGGCGGGGCGGCGGGTGGAATCCTGACCGGCCCCTCCTGACCAACGCCCCCGTCCCGCCCCCCCTTTCCGGGCATGGACAGCCCGCCCCCGCCTCGGCCACCCTGCGCCGAAAGGACCAGGGAGGAACCGCCATGCCGCGCGACGCCGCCACCGGCGCGCCCACCGTGCGCGAGGCCGTGTTCGCGGCGATGCGCGAACTCGGGCTCACCACCGTCTTCGGCAATCCGGGCTCCACGGAACTCCCCTTCCTCGACCGCTGGCCGGAGGACATCCGCTACGTGCTGGCCCTGGCCGAGGGCTGCGCGGTGGCCATGGCCGACGGCTACGCCCGCGCCACCGGGCGCGCGGCCATGTGCAACCTCCATTCGGCGGTGGGCATCGGCCACGCCATGGGCAACCTGTTCACCGCCTATCGCAACCAGGCGCCGCTGGTGATCACGGTGGGGCAGCAGGCGCGCTCCCTGCTGCCGACAAACCCCTTCCTCGGCAGCACCGAGGCGGCGAACTTTCCCCGCCCCTACGTGAAATGGAGCATCGAGCCCGCCCGCGCCGCCGATGTGCCGGCGGCCATCGCGCACGCCCACCGCCTGGCCATGACGCGGCCCTGGGGCCCCACCCTCGTCTCCATCCCGATGGACGACTGGGCGGCCGAGGCGCGCCCCGTCATCCCCCGCGTGGTGAGCCAGGACACGGCGCCGGACCCGGCGCTGATCGCCGCCTGCGCCGAGGCGCTGGCGCGGGCCGAGCGGCCGGTCGTCGTCGTCGGCCCCGAGGTGGACCAGGAAGGCGCGGGCCCCGCCCTGCAGGCCCTGGCCGAGCGGCTGAACGCCGCCGTGCTGGTCGCGCCCTTCGCCTGCCGCATGGGCTTCCCGGAGGATCATCCGCTCTTCCAGGGGTTCCTCGCCGCCGCGCCGGGGGCGGTGGCGCAGGGGCTTGCGCCCTATGACTGCGTGCTGGTGGCCGGCGCGCCGGTCTTCACCTTCCATGTCGCGGGCGAATGCCCGCTGTTCGAGGGCGGCACGCCGATCTTCCAGCTCACCTCGGACCCCGAGGCGGCCGCCGCCGCGCCCGCCGGCACGGCCATCCTGGGCGCGATGCGCTTCGCCCTGCCCGCGCTGGCGGCCCTGCTGCCCGCTCAGG
>JBKBSR010000153.1:0-7459 GCA_046291055.1 Roseococcus sp. | reverse complement strand
CGCCGAGACGGGCCATCGGCCTCCCTTCCGCCTACCGAGCGCGCCGCTCTACCCGCTCGCCTTCCTCGCCGAGGCGGCGGCGCGGCTCGGCCTCGCGCGCGGCGAGCCGATGCTGACGCGCGACGGCCTCGCCATGTCCGCGCAGCGGATGTTCTTCTCCTCCGAGAAGGCGGCCCGGGTGCTCGGCCACCGCGCCCGCCCCTGGCAGGAGGGGGTGCGCGACGCCATCGCCTGGTTCCGCGCCCAGGGGATGCTGCGGGCGTGAGCGCCGCGCTGATCGGCCTCGCCGCGCTGCTCGCCTGGGGGGTGCTGCTCTTCGGGCGCGGCGGCTTCTGGCGCGCGCGCGAGGACGACGCCGACGCCGAGGCCCTGCCCGAGCCCGCGCAGTGGCCGCGCGTGGCCGTGCTGATCCCCGCGCGCGACGAGGCGGCGACCATCGCCGAGGTGGTGGCCGCGCTGCGCGCGCAGGACTATCCGGGCCCCTTCACCGTGACCGTGGTGGATGACCGCAGCAGCGACGGCACCGGCGCGCTGGCCGCCGCCGCCGGCGCGCGGGTGGTGACGGGCGGGCCCCGCCCCCCGGGCTGGAGCGGCAAGCTCAACGCGCTGCGCCAGGGGCTGGAGGCGCTCTCGGCCGAGGACCACGAGTTCCTCCTGTTCACGGACGCCGACATCCGCCACGCGCCCGACAGCCTGCGCCGCCTGGTGCAGCGGGCGCTGGCGGGGGACTACGCGCTCGTCTCGCTGATGGCCAAGCTGCGCTGCGAGAGCCCGGCCGAGCGCTGGCTGATCCCCGCCTTCGTGTTCTTCTTCATGATGCTCTACCCCTTCGCCTGGGTGAGGAACCCGCGCGCGCGCACCGCGGCCGCGGCGGGCGGCTGCGTGCTGCTGCGCCGGGATGTGTTCGAGGCGGCGGGCGGGCTCGAGCCCATCCGCGGACGGATCATCGACGACTGCGCGCTGGCCGCGCTGATCAAGGCGCGGCAGGCGCGCATCTGGCTCGGCCTGACCGAGCGCGTCGTCTCGCTGCGCGCCTATGAGACGGTGGGGACGATCCGCGCCATGGTGGCGCGCACGGCCTATGCGCAGCTTCTCTACAACCCGCTGCTGCTGGCGGGGATGCTGCTCGCCCTCGGCCTCGTCTTCCTCGCGCCGCCGCTGCTGGCGCTGACGGCGGGCGGGCTCGCAGGCTGGCTCGGCGCGCTGGCCTGGGGGGCGATGGCGATCGCCTATGCGCCCATGCTGCGGCGCTACGGGCTCGGCGCCTGGCGGGGCCTCGCGCTGCCGCTTGTCGCGCTGGCCTACATGGCCTTCACGCTGGACTCCGCGCGGGCGGAATGGGCCGGGCGCGGCGGCATGTGGAAGGGCGAGGGGCTGAGGCGCACATGACGCCGCACATGACATGGCGGAAGGATTGCGTCCGCGGGCCTTCCGGACTCCGGGGCTTCGGGCGTATCCGTCCCGGGATGGTCGGGTTGTCGCGCGCGCCGGGGGGGCGCATCCGGTGAATCTGCTGCGTCCTGATGCGGAAGCCGCGGCGCTGGCCGCCACGCGCTCGGTCGCGGAGCTGGATGCCGCGGTGGAGGCGGCCGCGCACCACCTGCGCGCCCGCCAGCGCGGCGACGGGCATTGGGTGTTCGAGCTGGAGGCGGACGCCACCATCCCCGCCGAATACGTGATGCTCCATCACTTCTTCGGCAACATCCAGCCGGAGCGCGAGGCGCGCATCGGCCGCTATCTGCGCCGCGTACAGGAGCAGCAGCAGGCCAGCGCCGGCGGGGGCTGGCCGCTCTTCCACGGCGGGCCGCTCGACATCTCCTGCTCGGTGAAGGCCTATTTCGCGCTGCGGCTGATCGGCGACAGCGCGGATGCGCCGCACATGGTCCGCGCGCGCGAGGCCATCCTCGCCGCCGGCGGGGCGGAGCGCAGCAACGTCTTCACCCGCGCGGCGCTCGCGCTCTACGGCATCGTTCCCTGGCGGGCGGTGCCGGTGATGCCGCCCGAGATCATGCTGCTGCCGCGCTGGTTCCCCTTCCACATCTCGAAGATCAGCTACTGGGCGCGCACCGTTCTCGTACCGCTCGCGGTGGTGATGGAGCGCCGGCCGCGCGCGGCCAACCCGCGCGGCGTCTTCATCCCCGAGCTGTTCCGCACCCCGCCCGAGCAGGTGAAGGAATGGCCCGGCGGGCCGCACCAGCAGGAGCCCTGGGCCTCGCTGTTCAAGGCGCTGGACGCGGCGCTGCACCGCGCGCGGCTGATCTTCCCGCGCACCCACCGCGCCCGCGCCGAGGCCGCCTGCGAGCGCTTCGTGACCGAGCGCCTGAACGGCGAGGACGGGCTGGGCGCCATCTACCCCGCCATGGCCAACGCCATCCTCATGTATCATGTGCTCGGCGTGCCGAAGGACGATCCGCGCCTCGTCACCGCCTGGGCGGCGGTGGAGAAGCTGGTGGAGGAGCGGGAGGAGGAGACCTACGTCCAGCCCTGCCTCTCCCCGGTGTGGGACACGGCCCTCGTCTCGCACGCGCTGATGGAGGCGGGGGGCGAGGACAACCACGCCGCCGCCGGGCGCGGGCTGCGCTGGCTGCTGGGCCGCGAGATCAAGGATGTGCGCGGCGACTGGGCCTGGCAGCGCCCCCATCTCAAGCCGGGCGGCTGGGCCTTCCAGTACAACAACGCCCACTACCCCGATGTGGACGACACGGCGGTGGTGGTGCTGGCGATGGACCGCTGGCGCCGCGCCGAAGGGGTGGCCGACCCGGCGATGGAGGGCGCGATCCGCCGCGCCGTGGATTGGACGGTGGGCATGCAGTCGCGCGGCGGCGGCTGGGGCGCCTTCGACGCGGACAACACCTTCCACTACCTGAACCACATTCCCTTCGCCGACCACGGCGCGCTGCTCGATCCTCCCACCGCCGATGTCTCGGGCCGCTGTCTCGCCATGCTGGCGCAGCTCGGGCGCGGCGAGGAGGCCGCCGCCAAGGCCGCCATCGAATACCTGCTGCGCGAGCAGGAGGCCGATGGCTCCTGGTACGGGCGCTGGGGCGTGAACTACGTCTACGGCACCTGGTCGGCGCTCACGGCGCTGAACGCGGCGGGGCTGCCGCACCAGCACCCGGCCATGCGCCGCGCCGTGGCCTGGCTGCTGGCCCGGCAGAACGAGGATGGCGGCTGGGGCGAGGACGGCATGAGCTATCCCGCGCGCGGCGGCACCCGGCCCGATGCGCCGCAGCCCGCCCCCTCCAGCGCGAGCCAGACGGCCTGGGCCATGCTCGCCCTCATGGCCGCGGGCGAGGCCGACCACCCCGCCGTGCAGCGCGGCGCCGAGTGGCTCATGGCCCGCCAGCAGCCGGATGGCGACTGGCCGGAGGAGGACTACACGGGCACGGGGTTCCCGCGCGTCTTCTACCTCCGCTACCACGGCTATCGGCGCATCTTCCCGCTCTGGGCGCTGGCGCGGCTGCGGAACCTGCGGCGCGGCAACAGCCGCGTGGTGGAATACGGGCTGTAGCGCCGGGCGAATCCCATCCCTGGAAACGGAAGCGGCGGCGCGGGGCGATGCCCGCGCCGCCGCCCCGATTCGCGGTGAAGCCCCTCCGGCTCAGCGCTGCAGGGCCTGCACGATCTCCTGCGTCACCTTCTTCGCGTCGCCGAACAGCATCATGGTGTTCGGCCGGAAGAACAGCTCGTTCTCCACGCCGGCATAGCCGGAGGCCATGCCGCGCTTCACGAAGAACACCGTCTTGGCCTTCTCCACGTCGAGGATCGGCATGCCGTAGATGGGGCTGGACTTGTCCGTCTTGGCCGCGGGGTTGGTCACGTCGTTCGCGCCGATGACATAGGCTACATCGGCCTCGGCGAACTCGGGGTTGATCTCCTCGAGTTCGAACACCTCGTCATAGGGCACGTTCGCCTCGGCCAGCAGCACGTTCATGTGGCCGGGCATGCGGCCCGCGACGGGGTGGATGGCGTATTTGATCTCCGCCCCCTCCTTCTTCAGCAGATCCGCCATCTCGCGCAGCACCTGCTGGGCCTGGGCCACCGCCATGCCATAGCCGGGCACGACGATGATCTTGGAGGCGTTCTTCATGATGAAGGCGGCGTCCTCGGGGCTGCCGGCCTTCACGGGCGCGCGCTCGCCCCCGCCGCCGGCCGCCGCCGTCCCGCCCTCGCTGCCGAAGCCGCCGAGCAACACGTTGACGATCGAGCGGTTCATCCCCTTGCACATGATGTAGGAGAGGATGGCGCCCGAGGCGCCCACCAGCGCGCCGGTCACGATCAGCAGCAGGTTGCCGATGGTGAAGCCTATGCCCGCCGCCGCCCAGCCCGAATAGCTGTTCAGCATGGACACCACCACCGGCATGTCCGCCCCGCCGATCGGGATGATCAGCAGGAAGCCCAGCGCGAAGGCGAGGATCGCGATCACCCAGAACAGGAAGGGCGAGCCGGTGAGCACGAAGAGCAGCACCAGCAGCAGCAGCACCCCGCCCAGCGCCGCGTTCAGCTTGTGCTGGCCCGCGAAGGTGATGGGCGCGCCGGACATCCGGCCATCGAGCTTGAGGAAGGCGATGACCGAGCCCGAGAAGGTGATGGCGCCGATGGCCAGCCCGAGCGACATCTCGAGCAGCGAGGCTGTCTTGATGTTCCCTGGCTCGCCGATGCCGAAGCTCTGCGGGCTGTAGAGGGCGGCCGCCGCCACGAACACCGCGGCCATGCCCACCAGCGAGTGGAAGGCCGCCACGAGCTGCGGCAGTGCCGTCATCTGGATGCGGCTGGCCACCACCGCGCCGATGCCGCCGCCGAGCGCGAGACCCGCGACGATCAGCACGAAGCCGCCGAAATCCATCCCCGAGTTGAGGATGGTCGCCACGACGGCCACGGCCATGCCGATCATGCCGTAGAGGTTGCCCTGGCGCGAGGTCTCCGGATGCGAGAGGCCACGCAGCGCCAGGATGAACAGGACCGAGGCCCCGAGATACGCGAGCGTCGCGATGGTCGTCATGGCGCGCTCAGCCCTTCTTCTTCTGGAACATGGAGAGCATGCGGCGCGTCACGAGGAAGCCGCCGAAGATGTTCACCGAGGCCAGCACCACCGCAAGGAAGCCGAAGAAGCGCGCCGTGCCGCTCTCCGCCCCCGCGGCGGCCAGGATGGCGCCCACCACGATCACCGAGGAGATGGCGTTGGTGACACCCATCAGCGGCGAGTGCAGCGCGGGGGTGACGCTCCACACCACGTAGTAGCCCACGAAGCAGGCCATCAGGAAAATGGTGAGAAGCAGGAGGAAGGGCTGGGCGGCGGCGGCCACTGGGGCGGCGGCCTCGGCCGCGCGCTGGGCGAGCAGCGCCACCTCCTGCGCCTTCACGGCGAGGGCGGCGGCCTGGTTGGCCAGTTCCGTCTGGGTGCTCATCGGGGTTCTCCGTCAGGCCGCCGCGGCGGGTGCGAACATCTTGTGGACCACGGCGCCGCCGCGGGTGAGCGCCACGCCCTGCACGATCTCGTCCTCCGGGTTCAGCTTCGGCGCGCGCGCCTCCTTGTCCCAGAAGGTGGTGAGGAAGGTGAGCAGGTTGCGGGCGTAGAGCGCGCTCGCCGCCGCCGGGATGCGCCCGGGCCAGTTGGTGTAGCCCAGGATCTTCACGCCGTTGCCGGTCACGATCATCTCGCCCGGGCGGGTCAGCGCGCAGTTGCCGCCCGCATCGGCCGCGATGTCCACGATCACGCTGCCGGGCTTCATCGAGGCGACCATGGCCTCCGTCACCAGGGTGGGGGCCTTGCGGCCCTGCACCAGCGCGGTGCAGATCACCACGTCCTGCTTGGCGATGTGGCCCGCCACCACCTCGGCCTGTTTGGCGTAGAACTCGGCCGAGAGCTGCCTGGCGTAGCCGCCCGCGGTCTGGGCTGACCTGCTCTCCTCGTCCTCATAGCCGACGAAGCTCGCGCCGAGCGACTTGATCTCCTCCTTCGCCGCCGGGCGCACATCGGTGGCCGAGACGCGCCCGCCGAGGCGGCGCGCGGTGGCGATGGCTTGCAGCCCCGCCACGCCCGCGCCCATCACGAACACATTGGCCGCGGGGACGGTGCCGGCGGCCGTCATCAGCATCGGGAAGCCGCGGTCGAAGGCCGCCGCGGCCTCGATCACGGCGCGATACCCCGCGAGATTCGCCTGGGAGGAGAGCACGTCCATGCTCTGCGCGCGGGTGATGCGCGGCAGAAGCTCCATGGCGCAGGCGTCCACCCCGGCCTTGGCATAGGCCTCGGCGGCGGCGGCGTCGGCCTGCAGCGTGCCGATCAGCAGCGCCCCGCGCGGCAGGGGGGCGGCGGGCGCGCGCACGGCGAAGACGATGGCCGCGCCCTCCAGCGCCGCGGCGGCGCTGTCCACCAGCTTCGCCCCGGCGGCGGCGTAGTCGGCGTCGGGCAGGCCGGAGGCGAGGCCCGCGCCCGCTTCCACCGCCACCTCCAGGCCGAGGGCGGCGAGCTTCTTCACCGTCTCCGGCGTGGCCGCCACGCGGCTCTCGCCGGGCTTCGTCTCCTTCAGAACCGCAAGGCGCATTCGTTTCGATCCCCCCAAGGGCAGGCCGGGGGTCATATGCACGCCCACCGGCGGGGCGCAAGCGGGGTTAAGCGGCGGAAAGCCGCAGCACCTGCCGCCAGACGCGCAGGAAGTTGCCCGACCAGAGCAGCCCGATCTCGCGCGGGCCATAGCCGCGGCGGGTCAGCTCCTGCGTCACGGCCTGGGTCTCGCCCGCGTGCATCCAGCCCTCCACCCCGCCGCCGCCGTCGAAATCCGAGGAAATCCCCACATGGTCGAGGCCGATGCGGCGGATCATGTGCTCCACATGGTCCACCAGGTCGCTCACCGTGGCCTGGGCGGCGCCGCCTGGCGGGGCGGGGCGGAGGAAGGAGGCCACCGCCGTCACCTGCGCGATGCCGCCCGTGGCGCGGATGGCGTCGAGCTGCTCGTCGTCCAGGTTGCGCGGGTGGGGGGTCAGCGCGGCGGCGGCCGTGTGGGTCACCGCCACCGGCGCGCGGGAGAGGGCGCAGGCCTGCAGCATCGCCCGCTTCGACACATGGGCGCAGTCGAGCATCAGCCCCACCCGGTTCATCTCGGCGATGGCGGCGCGGCCGAGCGGCGAAAGGCCGCCATGCAGCTCCTCCGCGTCGCCGAGGTTCTTCTTCGGCCGGGCGGAATCGGCCAGCGCATTGTGCCCGTCATGGGTGAGGGTGAGATAGATCGCCCCCTGGCGTCGCCAGGCGCCGAGCTGCGCGAGGTCATGGCCCATGGCGTAGCCGTTCTCCACCGCCGCCAGCACGGCGGGCTGGCGGGCGGCGAAGGCGGCCTCCGTCTCCTCCGGGCTGGCGCAGAAGCGCACGCCCTCGGCCGCGCCGCGCGCGCGGATGTGGGCGAGCATGGCCTCGGCGCGCGCCGCCGCGGCGCGATGGCCCGCATGATCGCGCGGGCCC
>JBKBSR010000152.1:0-7472 GCA_046291055.1 Roseococcus sp. | reverse complement strand
GCGCCGCGCCGCCGTCCAAGACCATCCCCTCCCGACTTGACAGCACTCTGCCCTTCGTTGATCAAACGATCAACAAGCGGCGCCCGGGGCGCCGGAAGCGGAGAGAGACGTCCATGAAGTGGCCCGCCATCGGCTACGTCCGCGCGCGCTCGCTCGAGGATCTGTGGGAGGCGCAGCGCACCCACGGCGCGGCGGCGCAGGTGCTCGCGGGCGGGCAGACGCTGCTCGCCACCCTCGCCTTCCGCCTCTCCGAGCCCGGCGTTCTGGTGGACATCACCCGCATCCCGGAGCTGCGCGGCGTCTCGCTGGCCGGCGGCGCGCTGCGCATCGGCGCGCTGACGCGCCATGCGGAGCTCGCGCGCGATCCGCTGGTGGCGCGACATGCGCCGCTGCTCGCCGCCGCCGCGCCGCACATCGCGCATCCGGCCATCCGCAACCGCGGCACCATCGGCGGCAGCCTCGCCTACGCCGACCCGGCCGCCGAGCTGCCGGCCTGCGCGGTGGCGCTGGACGCGACGCTGCACCTGCTCTCCGCGCGCGGCGAGCGGCGCGTGAAGGCCGAGGGCTTCTTTACCGGGCTGCTCTCCACGCAGCTCGAGCCGGGCGAGATCATCGCCGCCGTCGAGGTCCCGCCCGCCGGCCCCGCGCAGCGCAGCACGATCCTGGAGGTGGCGCGGCGTTCGGGCGACTACGCGATGGCCGGCATCGCGGCGGCGCTGGAGCTGGACGCGGCGGGCCGCGTCGCCGCGCCGCGCCTCACCTTCTTCGGCGTGGGCGACCGGCCGGTGCTGGCCGCGCGCGCCAACGCCGCGCTGGCGGGGCGGGTTCTGGATGGGGCGGCCATCGCCGCGGCCGCCGAAGCGCTGGGCGATGACCTCGACCCGCCCGCCGACCTGCACGGCCCGCCCGAGATGAAGCGCCACCTGGCGCGCGTGCTGCTGCGCCGCGCGCTCGCGCAGTTCCTCCCCGCGCAGGAGAAGGCCGCATGATCCCCATCACGCTGACCGTGAACGGCGAGCGCGTGACGCGCCATGTCGAGCCGCGCCGGCACCTGATCGACTTCCTCAGGCTCGATCTCGGCCTCACCGGCAGCCATGCGGGCTGCGAGCACGGCGTCTGCGGCGCCTGCACGGTGCGGGTGGACGGCGAGATCGTGCGCGGCTGCCTCGTCCTCGCCGCCTCTCTCGACGGGGCGGAGGTGACCACCATCGAGGGCCTCTCCGACAGCGGCGAGGTGGCGGACCTTCAGGCCAACTTCGTCGCGCGCAACGCCGCGCAATGCGGCTTCTGCACGCCCGGCATGATCATGACGGCCGCCGACATCCTGCGCCACCACCCCGACGCGACCCGGGCGGACATCCGCGAGCATCTCTCGGGGAACTACTGCCGCTGCACCGGCTACCAGGCCATCGTGGACGCGGTGGAGGCCACGCTGGCGCAGCGCATGGAGGAGGCCGGCCGATGAACGAGATTACCCCCGCCTCCATCGGCCTCTCGCGCGAGGATCTGCCGAACTCCTACATCGGCCGCTCAGTGCCGCGGCCGAACGTGCCGAAGCTCGTCCAGGGCCGCGCGACCTACACGGACGACGTGGTGCTGCCGCGCATGCTGCACGCGGCCTTCCTGCGCAGCCCGCACGCCCATGCGCGCATCCTCTCCATCGAGACGGCGGCGGCGCTCTCCGTCCCGGGCGTGGTGCGCGTCTTCACCGGGCGCGACATCGCCGAGGTCTGCGATCCCTGGGTGGCGGTGCTCGACCACCTGAAGGGCATGAAATCCGCCCCGCAGCACCCGCTGCCGCTGGAGCGCGCGACCTGGCAGGGCGAGCCGGTGGTGGCCGTCGTGGCGGAAAGCCGCGCGGCGGCCGAGGATGGCGTGGCCGCCCTGCGCGTGGAGTGGGAACCCCTGCCCGCGCAGACGGACATGGAAACCGCCCTCGCCCCCGGCGCGGTGGTGATCCATCCCGAACTCGGCGACAACCTGGTCTTCACCCGCACCGCGACGGCCGGGGACGTGGAGGCCGCCTTCGCCGCCGCGCACAAGGTGGTGGAGGCGACCTTCGTCACCGCCCGCCACACGGGCGTGACGCTGGAGCCGCGCTCCATCATCGCCGACTACAACCGCGCCAACGGCACGCTCACCGTGCACCAGTCCACCCAGGCGCCGCACATGATGCAGGGCGTCTTCGCCAGGCATCTGCGCCTGCGCGAGAGCGATGTGCGCGTGATCTGCAAGGACGTGGGCGGCAGCTTCGGCATCAAGGTCCATGTCTATCCGGACGAGGTGGCGGTGGCCGCCATGGCGCGGATCATGGGCCGGCCGGTGAAGTTCGTGGCCGACCGCTTCGAGAGCTTCACCAGCGACATCCACGCGCGCGACCACCGCATCAAGGCGCGCATCGCGGTGGACGCGCAGGGGAAGATTCTCGGCTTCGACGTGGACGACCTGACGGGCATCGGCCCCTATTCGGTCTATCCGCGCACCTCGGCCATCGAGGGCAACCAGGTGGTGAACCTCTGCGGCGGGCCCTACGATTTCGCGAACTACCGCTGCACCACCACGGTGGTGCTGCAGAACAAGGCGCCCACCTGCCAGTATCGCGCCGTGGGCCACCCCATCGCCACCGCCGTCACCGAGGGACTGGTGGACATGGCGGCCGAGGCGCTGGGCATGGACCCCATCGCCTTCCGCCGCCTCAATCTCATCAAGGACGACGCCTATCCGCGCACCTCGCCCTCGGGCATGCGCTTCGAGGGGCTCTCGCACCACGCCTCGCTCGACAAGCTGCTCGAGATGGTGCCGGTGGAGCGCATCCGCGCCGACCAGGCGGCGCAGCGCGCGCGGGGCGTGTACCGCGGCCTCGGCTTCGCGAGCTTCATCGAGCTCACCAACCCCTCGCCCTTCATGTACGGCATCGGCGGCGCGCGCATCTCCGCCCAGGACGGCGCGACGGTGCGGATGGACCCCGACGGAAGCGTCGTCGTCGCCTCCGGCGTGACCGAGCAGGGCCAGGGCACGGAGGCCATCCTCGCCCAGATCGCCGCCCATGGCGTGGGCGTGCCGGTGGAGCGCGTGAAGGTCATCACCGGCGACACGCAGAACACCCCCTATGGCGGCGGCACCTGGGCCTGCCGCGGCGCGGGCATCGGCGGCGAGGCGGCGCTGCAATCGGCGCTGGCCCTGCGCGCGCAGATCCTGGAGGTGGCGGGCGCCATGCTCCAGGCCAAGCCGGAGACGCTGGACGTGGTGATGGGCGAGGTGGTGGACCGCGCGAGCGGCACGCCGCGCCTCTCGCTCGCCGAGCTCGGCCGCATCGTCTATTTCCGCGGCGACACGCTGCCCAGGGATCTGGCGCGCGAGCTGGTGCAGACGCGCCACTTCATCACCAAGGAATACCCCTTCGCCTTCACCAACGGCATCCAGGCCTGCTGGGCCGAGGTGGATGTGGAGACGGGCATGGTGAAGGTGCTGGAGCACTGGTGCGTGGAGGATTGCGGCCGGGTGATCAACCCGCTGCTGGTGGACGAGCAGGTGCGCGGCGGCATCGTGCAGGGGCTGGGCGGGGCGCTCTACGAGCATTGCGTCTATGACGCCGAGGGCAACCTGCTCACCACCACGCTGGCGGACTACCTCGTGCCCATGTCGGCCGAGATGCCCGACATCCATGTGGGCCATGTCGAGACCCCGACGCGCGAGAGCCTGCTCGGCGCCAAGGGCGCGGGCGAGGCCGGCACCGCGGGCGCCCCGGCCGCGCTGATGAACGCGATCAACGACGCGCTGCGCCCCCTGGGCGCGCGCGTCACCGAGCAGCCCTTCACCCCCGCGCGCATCCTCAAGGCGCTGGGCAGGTTCTGAGCGGACGCGTAGAGTCGAAGCACAGGGAGGACGGAACCATGCACACCCATCGTCGCAGCCTTCTGGCCGGCGCGGCCGCGCTGCCGCTGTTCAGCTACCACGCGCGCGCGCAGTCCGCGCTCAACGTCACCATCGCCTCCTCGCACCCGGTGGCGAATTTCTGGGTGGCGATGATGAAGAACGTGTTCCAGCCCGAGGTGGACAAGTTCCTCCGCGACAACGGCAACACGCACCGCATCAACTGGCGCGAGGCCTATGGCGGCACGCTCTACCGCTTCCAGGACACGATGGAGGCGGTGCGCGACAACATCACCGACATCGGCTATGTCGGCACGCTCTGGGAGGGCAGCACCATGCCCCTCCAGAACGTCACCTACTTCACGCCCTTCGCCACCGGCGACCACGGCGTGATCGCCAACGCCTTCGACCGGATGAACGAGACCATCCCGGCGCTGCGGCAGAACTGGAACGGGCTCAACATGGTCCCGCTCTCCTCCTACATCACCGACACCTATCACATCTGGTCCACCTTCCCGGTGCGCACGCTGGACGACCTGCGCAACCGCAAGATCTCCGCCCCCGGCACCAGCGCCAACTGGCTGCAGGGCACCGGCGCCACGCCGGTGGATGGCGCGCTGACCACCTACTACACCGACATCCAGACCGGGGTGAGCGAGGGCGCGCTCTCCTTCTTCGTCGGCATCCTGCCCACCCGCGTGCACGAGGTGGCGCGCTTCATCTGCAAGTGCGACGTGGGCGCGATGTATGTGGGCGGGATCGCGGCCAACCTGCAGCGCTTCCAGCGCTGGCCGGAGGTGGTGCGCCGCGCCTGCGTCCATGCCGGCAAGGCGGCGACCGCGGCGCACATCGCCGACGTCTCGGCCCGCGTCTCGACGGCCGAGGCCGAGATGGCGCGCCAGGGCGCCGTCATCACCACCATGGCCCCGGCCGAGCGCGAGCGCTGGATCCGCGGCCTGCCCAACCTCGCGCGCACCTGGGCCGACAGCTCCGGCCCCGCGGCGCGCGACGTGCTGAACGCCTATTTCTCCGCGATCCGCGGCGCCGGCCTCACCCCCGGCCGCGACTGGGACCGCGAGCTGACCTCGTAACGCCGCGCATGGGGCGCCGCCATGGCCGATGACGTGAACATGGCGGCGCTTGAGGCCGCACCCGCCGCGCCGGGCGGCTTCGACCCGGTGCGCCTGCTGCTCGACGCGCTGGCCGCCATCGGCACCATCTGGACCTTCGGGCTGATGCTGCTGATCTGCGCCGACGTGATCGGCCGCTCCTTTCTCAATGCGCCCATCACCGGCGTGGCGGAGATCGCCGCCCATTCGGTGGTGGGCATCGTCTTCCTGCAGATCGGCGCGACCATCTACCAGCATCGCATGACGCGGGCGGACTTCCTGATCGAGCGGCTGCGCCGCGCCCTGCCGCGACTCGGCCTGTCGCTGGAGGCGCTGTTCCTGCTGATCGGCGCGCTGGTCATGGCCTTCGTGGCCCAGGCCGCCTGGCCCGGCCTGTGGAACGCCGTGGACCGGCGCGAGTTCTTCGGCGTGCAGGGCCTGTTCACCGTGCCCACCTGGCCCTTCCGGGCGCTGATCGTCCTGGGCGGGGCGGCCGGCGCGCTCGCCTACGCCACGCTGCTGCTGCGCACGCTGTGGCAACTGTTCCGTCCGGCGCGGGGCTGAGGGGATGGAGGACGTGACGCTCGGCTTCGCGCTGATCGGGGCCATGGTGGCCCTGATCCTGGCGGGCCTTCCCATCGGCATCACGCTGATCGGCACCGGCGCCATCGGCGTCTGGCTGATCCGCGACAACCCGGATCTCGCCTTCCGCTTCGCGGCCATGGCGACCTATTCCGGCATCCAGGACTATCTCTTCGCCACCATCCCGCTCTTCGTGCTGATGGGGCTCCTGGTCAGCGTCTCGGATGTGGGCCGCGACACCTTCGAGGTGGCGCAGGCGCTGCTGCGCCGCGTGCGCGGCGGGCTGGGCATGGCGACGGTGGGGGCGAACGCGGTGTTCGCCGCCGTCACCGGCGTGTCCATCGCCTCGGCGGCGGTCTTCACCAAGGTCGCGGTGCCGGAGATGGTGCGCCACGGCTATTCCATGCGCTTCGCGGCCGGCACGGTGGCGGGCAGCAGCATCCTCGGCATGCTCATCCCGCCCTCGCTGCTGATGATCGTCTATGGCGTGCTGGCCGAGGTCTCGATCGGCGCCATGTTCGTGGCCGGCATCATCCCGGGCCTCATCATCGCGCTCGGCTTCGCGCTGATGATCTGGGTGCGCGCCGCCTTCTTCCCCGCGCAGATCATGGCGGCCGCGCCCGCCCCCGCGGCCGGGGAACGCGCCATGCCGGCCTCCGAGATGGCGGCGAAATCGGCGCCCATCCTCTCGCTGGTCGCGCTCATCCTGGGCGGGCTCTATTCGGGCTTCTTCACGCCCACCGAGGCCGGGGCGGTGGGGGCGGCGGGGGCGCTCGTGATCGCGCTGCTGCGCCGCCGCCTGGATGGGCCGAAATTCTGGCGCGTGCTGCGCGAGACGGGGCTCGTCTCCGCCGCCATCCTGTTCCTGCTGATCGCGGCCGGCCTCTATTCGCGCATGCTCGCCATGGCCGGCGTGCCGCAGGCGATCGGCGAGATGGTGGAGCATCTGGGCCTCGGGCCCTACGGGTTCCTCGCCGCCTTCATCGTCATCGTGCTGCTGCTGGGGATGATCCTCGACAGCACCTCCATCCTGCTGATCATGGTGCCGATCGGCGCGCCCATCGCCCAGGCCATGGGCTTCGACCTGATCCATTTCGGCATCCTCGTCATCATCGCGGTGGAGATGGGGCTGCTCTCGCCGCCCTTCGGCATCTCGGTCTTCACGGTGAAGACCACGCTGAACGACCCGCGCGTGGGCATCGAGACGGTGTTCGCCGGCGCCCTGCCCTATTTCGCGGTGATGGGGGCGGCGCTGATCGCCATCGCCGCCATCCCCGCCCTCGCCACCGCGCTGGTGCGCTGAGCGGGGGCGCTCGAGAGGATTTCGTTTCCCCCGTGCGGCGGCCGCGCTAGCCTCTCCCGAAACAGGGAGGGAGGGCGGCCCCATGGGCATCGTGGTGGTCCGGCTTGCGGTCCTCGTCTGCGCGCTGGGGCTGCTCGCGCGCGGCGGCCCACTCGGCGCGCAGAGCTTTCTCGCTCCGCCGGCGGGCTTCCGCCGCCCCCTCCGCCGCCGATGCTGGAGATCCAGCCGCCGGAGATCGTGCTCCGGCAGGGTGGCCGCAGCCCGGGTGGCGCGGTCTCGCTCCTCCGCCCGGCGTCGCCGGCGGGCTCTCCCTGCGCCCTCGTCCCCTTCGGTGAGAGTTGCCGCCTTCCCTTCCCGCCCGGCGCCCAGGCCGAGCTGCTGGCGCGCAACACGCGCAACGCCGTGTTCGAGCGATGGGAGGGGGCCTGCGGGCACAGCGCCGGCCGCAGCCCGCGCTGCATCCTCTCGAGCCCAGGAAGCGGCACTGTCGCCACGCGACCGCTGTTCCATCCGCCCGAGCTGGCCGTGACCTTCGCCATGGCCGGCATGCCGAGCCACCTCGCCTCGGCCGCGGGCGCGACCATGGGGAGCGGGCGGCTCGACAT
>JBKBSR010000151.1:0-7504 GCA_046291055.1 Roseococcus sp. | reverse complement strand
AGGCCCGCGCCGCCAATGTCGGCGGCGAGGTCCTCTGCCGCGTGTTCTGAGGGGGCCGCAATGTCTCGCGTCGGAAAATACCCGGTTCCGGTGCCGGCGGGCGTGACGGTCACGCTCGCGGGCCGGACGCTGAAGGCCAAGGGCAAGCTCGGCGAGCTCTCTCTCGAGCTGACGGACGCCGTGGACGTGGAGGTGCGCGCGAACGAGGTCGCCATCTCCCCGCGCGGCGAGGACCGGCGCTCGCGCACGCTCTGGGGCACCACGCGCAGCCTGGTGAACGGCATGGTGATCGGCGTCTCGACGGGCTATGCGAAGTCGATGGAGATCACCGGCACCGGCTACAAGGCGGCGATGCAGGGCAATGAGCTGGTGCTGAACCTGGGCTACAGCCACGAGATCCGCTATCCGGCCCCGCCCGGCATCAAGATCAGCTGCGAGAAGCCGACCTCGGTGAAGGTCGAGGGCATCGACAAGCAGAAGGTCGGGCAGGTCGCGGCGGAAATCCGCGCCTTCCGCGGGCCCGAGCCCTACAAGGGCAAGGGCGTGAGGTACGACAACGAGGTGATCCTCCGGAAGGAGGGGAAGAAGAAGTAATGGCCGACAAGCTCGCCATGCAGGCGCGCCGCCGCCAGCGGCTGCGCTACCAGCTCCGGCAGAAGGGCGGGGGGCGGCCGCGCCTCTCCGTCTTCCGCTCCGGGCGCCACATCTACGCCCAGGTGATCGACGACAAGGCCGGGCGTACGGTCGCGGCCGCTTCCTCGCTCGAGAAGGCGCTGCGCGAGACGCTCAAGACGGGGGCCGACAAGGCTGCCGCGGAGACCGTCGGCAAGCTGGTGGCGGAGCGCGCCATCGCCGCCGGCGTCACCGAGGTGGTCTTCGACCGCGGTCCCTATCTGTATCACGGCCGCGTGAAGGCGCTGGCCGATGCCGCCCGCGAGGGCGGCCTCAGCTTCTGACGCGCGGGGAGAATCGAGATGGCACGTGAACCGCGTGGTAGCGGCGAGGGCGGCGAGCAGCAGCGGGGGCGCCGAGGGCGCGACCGCGAGCGCGAGCGCGCGCCCGAGCGCGAGCCCGGCGACGAGCTGCAGGACAAGCTGGTCACGATCAACCGCGTGGCCAAGGTGGTGAAGGGCGGCCGGCGCTTCAGCTTCGCCGCGCTCGTCGTGGTCGGCGACCAGAAGGGGCGCGTCGGCTACGGCACGGGCAAGGCGCGCGAGGTGCCCGAGGCGATCCGCAAGGCGACCGAGCGCGCGAAGCGCGGCATGGTGCGCGTGCCGATGCGCGAGGGGCGTACGCTGCACCATGACGTGATCGGCGAGTTCGGGGCGGGGCGGGTGATCCTGCGCGCCGCGCCGGCCGGCACCGGCATCATCGCGGGCGGCCCGATGCGTGCGGTGTTCGAGACGCTGGGCATGGGCGATGTCGTGGCCAAGTGCACCGGCACCACCAACCCGCACAACATGGTGAAGGCGACCTTCGCGGCGCTCGCCAAGGCGACCAGCCCGCGCAGCGTGGCCAGCCGCCGCGGCAAGAAGGTCGCGGATCTGCTCGGCCCCCGCAAGGAGGGCGCGGAGCCCGCGCAGGAGGCGGCCCATGTCTGAGCCGAAGAAGACCGTGCGCGTGACGCAGATCGCCTCCGGCTACGGCCGCAAGCCCGGCCAGCAGGAGACTCTGAAGGGCCTCGGCCTCAACAAGATCAACCGCACCCGCGAGCTGGAGGACACGCCCGCGGTGCGCGGGATGATCCGCAAGGTCGCGCACCTGGTGAAGGTGGAAGACTGAGATGAAGCTCAACGAACTGCGCGACAATCCGGGCGCGCGGCCCAAGTTCAAGCGCATCGGGCGCGGCATCGGCTCGGGCAAGGGCAAGACCGGCGGCCGCGGCGTGAAGGGCCAGAAGGCGCGCACCGGCGTGTCGCTGAACGGGTTCGAGGGCGGGCAGCTCCCGATCTACCGGCGCCTGCCCAAGCGCGGCTTCAACAACATCTTCCGCGTCGTCTATGCGCCGCTGAACATCGGCACGCTGGATGCGGCGATCGAGGCGGGCAGGCTGCCCGCCTCCGGCGCGATCACCGAGGCGATGCTGCGCGAGGCGGGCGTGGTCGCGCGCAGCGGGAAGTATGCTGGCGTGCGCCTGCTCGGCCGCGGCGAGATCAAGCGGGCGGTGGAGATCAGCGTCTCCGGCGCCTCCGCCACCGCCATCGCGGCGGTCGAGGCCGCCGGCGGCAAGGTCCTGCTGCCGGCCAAGGACGCCGCGGCGGAGTGATGCATCCCGGGCCGGCGGCGGTTGCGGCCGCGGCCGGTCCGGCGCATGAGGGCCGGGTGGCGCCCGCCCGGGCGGGGGCGGCCCGCAGGCTATGGGCCGCCCGGCCTCTCGCGGCCTGGCGCCACCGAACGGGGGAATGTCTCGCATGGCTTCGGCCACCGATCAGCTTGCCGGCAGCCTGAACCTCGGCGTCCTTGCCAAGGCGACCGAGCTCAAGCAGCGGATCTGGTTCACGCTGGGCGCGCTGATCGTCTATCGGATCGGCACCTACATCCCGGTGCCCGGGGTGGACGCGGCCGTGATGGGCGAGATGCTGCGCCAGCATGGCGGCGGCATCCTCGGCATGTTCGACATGTTCACGGGCGGCGCGCTCGGGCGCATGACCGTCTTCGCCCTGAACATCATGCCCTACATCTCCGCCTCCATCATCGTGCAGCTCATGACGGCGGCGATTCCCGCCTGGGAGCAGCTCAAGAAGGAGGGCGAGAGCGGGCGCAAGAAGCTGAACCAGTACACGCGCTACCTCACGCTGCTGATCGCCATCTTCCAGGCCTATGGCATCTCGGTGGGGCTGGAGGGAATCCGCGGCAGCATGGGGCCTGCGGTTGCCGATCCGGGCTGGTTCTTCCGCATCTCCTGCGTGATCACGCTGACCGGCGGCACCATGTTTCTCATGTGGCTGGGCGAGCAGATCACCGCGCGCGGGGTGGGCAACGGCATCTCGCTCATCATCTTCGCGGGCATCGTGGCCAACCTGCCTTCGGCGCTGGTGGCGACGCTGGAGCTGGGGCGCACCGGCGCGCTCTCCACCTTCTTCATCATCTTCTTCCTGATCGCGGCGCTCGGCGTGATCTTCGTCGTGGTGTTCGTCGAGCGCGCGCAGCGCCGCATCCCGGTGCAGTATCCGAAGCGCCAGGTGGGCAACCGCATGTTCGGCGGCGAGGCGACGCATCTGCCGCTGAAGCTGAACACCTCGGGCGTGATCCCGCCGATCTTCGCCTCGTCGCTGCTGCTGCTGCCGGCCACCATCGCGGGCTTCACGACCGATCGGACGGACGACACCTGGCTGCAATGGCTCGCCAACCAGCTCGCGCACGGGCAGCCGGCCTACATGGCGCTGTACATGGCGCTGATCGTCTTCTTCGCCTTCTTCTACACGGCCGTCGTGTTCAACCCGGCCGAGACGGCGGACAACCTGAAGAAGTACGGCGGCTTCGTGCCCGGCATCCGGCCCGGGCAGAACACGGCGGAATATCTCGACCGCGTGCTGACGCGGCTGACGGCGGTGGGCGCGATCTACCTCTGCGTGGTCTGCCTGATCCCGGAGCTGCTGATCTCCAACTACGGCGTGCCCTTCTACTTCGGCGGCACCTCGCTGCTCATCATCGTGACCGTGACGATGGACACTGTGGCCCAGGTGCAGTCGCATCTCTTCGCCCACCAGTACGAGGGCCTGATCAAGAAGGCCCGGCTGGGCGGCCGCGGCCCCCGTCCGCGCTGACGCGCCCACGCTGAAGGAGAGTGCGATGAACCTGATCCTCCTCGGCCCTCCCGGCGCCGGCAAGGGCACCCAGGCCAAGCGGCTGGAAGAACGCTTCGGCCTGGTGCAGATCTCGACGGGCGACATGCTGCGCGCCGAGGTCAAGGCCGGCAGCCCCATCGGGCTCGAGGCCAAGGCCATCATGGAGCGCGGCGAACTGGTGCCGGATTCCATCATCACCGCCATGCTGGCCGCCCGCGTGCAACAGCCGGACGCCGCCCGCGGCTTCATCCTGGATGGTTTCCCCCGCACCGTGCCGCAGGCCGAGGCGCTCGACGCGATGCTGGCCGAGAAGGGCCTGCGCCTCGACCATGTGATCGAGCTGAAGGTGGACGACGCCGCGCTGGTGGCGCGCATCTCCGGCCGCTTCACCTGCGCGCGCTGCGGCGAGGGCTATCACGACCAGTTCAAGCCGCCCGCCGCGGCCGGCGTCTGCGACAAGTGCGGCGGCACGGAGTTCACCCGCCGCGCCGACGACAAGGCCGAGACGGTGGGCGCGCGCCTCGCGGCCTATCACCGTCAGACGGCGCCGCTGCTGCCCTACTACGCGGCGCAGGGCAAGCTGCGCAGCGTGGACGGCATGGCCGACATGTCCGCGGTGACGGCGGCGCTGGAGGAGATTCTGACGCCGGCCGCTTGACGCGGCGGGCGTCTCGGTTCTATCTCCCCGCCTCTCGCGGGCGGGGCGTGTCGGGCGCGGCACCCTTCGGCCGCGCTCGGCTTTGGTCAGGTGAAGGAATCGGCCGTGCTGCCCGGGTGACCGGGCGGCGGGGTCAAACAGGGACGGTCCTGGGCAGGACCCGCAGGAGCTGGAACGTGGCGCGCATCGCTGGCGTGAACATCCCCCCCAACAAGCGCGTGGTGATCTCGCTGCGCTACATCTACGGCATCGGGCCGCAGAACGCGAAGGAGATCTGCGCCAAGGTGGGCATCCCCGAGGAGCGCCGGGTGAACCAGCTCACCGACGACGAGATCGTGCGCCTGCGCGAGACGATTGACCGCGACTACCGCGTGGAGGGCGACCTCCGGCGCGAGGTGGCGATGAACATCAAGCGCCTGATGGACATGGCCTGCTATCGCGGCCTGCGGCATCGCCGCGGCCTGCCGGTGCGCGGCCAGCGCACCCACACCAACGCCCGCACCCGCAAGGGCAAGGCCGTGCCCGTGGCCGGCAAGAAGAAGGTGACGAAGTAAGATGGCCCGCCAGCCTTCCGCCTCCTCGCGCCCGCGCAAGAAGGAGCGCAAGAACATCTCCTCGGGCGTGGCGCATGTGCTCGCCACCTTCAACAACACCATCGTGACCATCACCGACGCCCAGGGCAACGCCATCGCCTGGTCCTCGGCCGGGGCCAAGGGCTTCAAGGGCAGCCGCAAGTCCACCCCCTACGCCGCGCAGATGGCCGCCGAGGATGCGGGCATGAAGGCGCGCGAGCACGGCATGGAGACGGTGGAGGTCGAGGTCTCCGGCCCCGGCTCGGGCCGCGAGAGCGCGCTGCGCGCCCTGCAGTCCGTCGGCTTCCACGTCACCGCCATCCGCGACGTGACGCCCATTCCGCACAACGGCTGCCGGCCGCGCAAGCGCCGCCGGGTCTGAGCCGCCAGGAGAGATCCCCTTGCTGGAACGCAACTGGCAGTCCCTCATCAAGCCCGAGAAGCTCCTCGTCGAGTCGGGCAGCGCCGACCTGCGCCAGGCGACGCTGGTGGCGGAGCCGCTGGAGCGCGGCTTCGGCATGACGCTCGGCAACGCGCTGCGGCGCGTGCTGCTCTCCTCGCTGCAGGGCGCGGCCGTGACGGGCGTGAAGATCGACGGCGTGCTGCACGAGTTCAGCAGCCTGACCGGCGCGCGCGAGGATGTGACGGACATCATCCTCAACCTCAAGCAGCTCGCCATCCGCTACCACGGCGAGGGCAGCAAGCGCCTGATGCTGACGGCCACCGGCCCCGGCGAGGTGACGGCAGCGCAGATCCAGACCTCGGGCGACATCGAGATCTGCAACCCCGAGCTGGTGATCTGCACCCTGGACGAGGGCGCGAAGCTCTCCATGGAGCTGACCATCGGCACCGGCCGCGGCTATGTGCCCGCCTCGCAGAACCGGCCCGAGGACGCGCCCATCGGCATGATCCCGGTGGATGCGATCTACTCGCCGGTCCGCAAGGTGAGCTACCGGGTGGAGCCGACCCGCGTCGGCCAAGTCACGGACTATGACCGCCTCGTGATCTCGGTGGAGACCAACGGCACCGTGGCGCCGGAGGATGCGGTGGCGCTGGCCGCGCGCATCCTGCAGGACCAGCTCGCCCTCTTCGTCACCTTCGAGGAGCCGCGCGAGAAGGCGCGCGACGAGGTGCAGGACGACCTGCCCTTCAACCGCAATCTGCTGCGGAAGGTGGACGAGCTGGAGCTCTCCGTCCGCTCGGCGAACTGCCTGAAGAACGACAACATCGTCTATATCGGCGACCTGGTGCAGAAGACCGAGCAGGAGATGCTCCGCACGCCGAACTTCGGGCGGAAGTCGCTGAACGAGATCAAGGAGGTTCTGGCCTCGATGGGCCTCTCGCTCGGCATGCCGATCACCGGCTGGCCGCCCGAGAACATCGAGGAGCTGGCGAAGAAGATCGAGGAGCCGTTCTGACCGCCCCGAGGGCCGGGCGGGCTCTGCGCGCCCGGCCTCGCCGCGCCGCCGTACGGCCGGTTCCTCCGAGGATGGCGCACGGCTCGGCCGGATGCGCTGGATATGAAGTCGCTGGGCGCCCCTGACGGCGCTGATGGAGTTGTGTGATGCGTCACGGTATGGCCAACCGGAAGCTGGGCGTCACCTCGACGCACCGCCTCGCCATGTTCCGCAACATGGCGACCAGCCTCCTCAAGCACGAGCAGATCACGACGACCCTGCCGAAGGCGAAGGAGCTGCGTCCCTATGTCGAGCGCATCATCACGCTCGGCAAGCGCGGCGGGCTGCACGCGCGGCGGCAGGCCTACGCCACGCTGATGGACGAGAAGGTGGTGGACAAGCTCTTCACCACCATCGCCGAGCGCTACAAGACCCGCCCCGGCGGCTACACCCGCGTGCTGAAGGCGGGCTTCCGCTACGGCGACATGGCGCCCATGGCGGTGATCGAGCTGGTGGACCGCGACCCGGCCGCGAAGGGCCAGGACAGCGGCCCCAAGCCCGAGAAGGCCGAGGCGCAGGAGGCGGCGTAACGCCCTTTCCGACAGGGCATGCGCGCGACGGGGCGGGGGGCGACCTCCGCCCCTTTCGCTGTCTCGGCTACTGGAAGCGCAACGCCGCCGCCACCTGCGGCGAGAACCCCTCCACCGCCTCGCGCAGCGCCGCGGGCCAGGGTGCGAAGCGCGGCGGCACGAAGAGCGCGGGCGCAGCGCCGTCATAAAGGATGATCGCCACCGTCTCGGTGCGCGTGTCGAAGGCCAGGAGAACCCGGGCCTCTCCCGCCCGGGCTCGGCCATGCAGCCAGTCGCCGGTGACGGCAAGCCCCGGCCCTTCGCCGCGCACCGCCTCGGCGAGCAGGCGCTGTCGGCCTTGCGCCATGGCGCGCAGCCGGGGGCCGACGGCGGGATGGGCCGCCAGCGCCAGCACCGGCTGGCCGGCCAGTTCCAGCACCTCCGGCGCCTGGGCGCGCGCCGCGCCGGGGGCGAGCGCCGCCAGCGCCAGAAGCCCGCGCCTACTCAATGCGGATGTTCG
>JBKBSR010000150.1:0-7540 GCA_046291055.1 Roseococcus sp. | reverse complement strand
ACGCTGTCTGTCCTGCTGCCGCCGCTGGCGCTGGTCGCGGCGCTGCTCGCGCTGTGGGAGTGGGCGGCCTCCGGTCCCGCCGCCACGCTGCCGCCGCCCTCGGTGGTGTGGGCGACCTCCTACGAGCTCATCACCCGGCCCTTCTACGACCGGGGCGGGCTCGACAAGGGGCTCGGCCTGCATCTGGCGGCGAGCCTGGAGCGCGTGGCGCTGGGCTTCGCGCTCTCCGCCGTGGTCGGCGTGGCGCTGGGCATGCTGGTCGGCTCCTCGCGGCTCGCGCTGCGGGCGCTCGATCCGCTCTTCCAGGTGCTGCGCACCGTGCCGCCGCTCGCCTGGCTGCCGCTCTCGCTCGCCGCCTTCCGCGAGGCGCAGCCCTCGGCGATCTTCGTGATCTTCATCACGGCGGTCTGGCCCATCATCATCAACACCGCCGTCGGCGTGCGCAACGTGCCGGCCGACTATCGCAACGTCGCGCGCGTGCTGCGCCTCTCGGCCCCGGACTGGTTCCTGCGCATCGTGGTGCCGGCGGCCGCGCCCTACATCTTCACGGGGCTGCGCATCGGCGTGGGCCTCTCCTGGCTCGCGATCATCGCCGCCGAGATGCTGATCGGCGGTGTGGGCATCGGCTTCTTCGTCTGGGATGCGTGGAACTCCTCCAACCTCTCCGACATCGTCGTGGCGCTCGTCTACATCGGCGCGGTGGGCTTCCTGCTCGACCGCATCATGGCCGCGATCGGCCGCGCCGTGACGCGCGGCACCACCGAGCAGTGAGCGGGAGAACGCCCATGGAACGTCCCTTCCTCGAGATCAGCCGCGTCTCGGTGCGCTTCGCCCCCGGTGCGCCGCTCGTGCTCAACGCCATAGACCTCCGGATCCGCGAGGGCGAATACGTCGCCGTCATCGGCCATTCGGGCTGCGGCAAGTCCACGCTGCTCAACGTGGTGGCGGGGCTGCTGCGCGCCAGCGAGGGCGGCGTGGTGCTCGCGGGGACGGAGGTCAACGAGCCGGGGCCGGACCGCGCGGTGGTGTTCCAGAACCACTCGCTGCTGCCATGGCTCACGGTCTACGAGAATGTCCGCCTCGCCGTGGACCGCACCGTGGGCCGGAGCATGTCTCGCGCCGAGCGCGACGCCTGGACGCGCGAGAACCTGGCCCTGGTGCGCATGGAGGCGCACGCGCAGAAGCGCCCGGCCGAGATCTCCGGCGGCATGAAGCAGCGCGTGGGCATCGCGCGCGCGCTGGCCATGCGCCCCAAGGTGCTGCTGCTGGACGAGCCCTTCGGCGCGCTGGACGCGCTGACGCGCGCGCATCTGCAGGACCAGGTGATGGACATCCACGCGCGGCTCGGCACCACGGTGATGATGATCACCCACGACGTGGACGAGGCGGTGCTGCTCTCCGACCGCATCGTGATGATGACCAACGGGCCGGCCGCGACCATCGGCGAGGTGCTGGAGGTGGACCTCCCCCGCCCGCGGGATCGCCTCGCGCTCGCCTCCCACCCGCGCTTCCTCGAGGCGCGCGAGGCGGTGCTGCGCTTCCTGCACGAGCGCCACGCGCTGCCCGCCGCGGCATGAGGGTTCTCGTCATCGGCGCCGGCCCGGCCGGCATGCGCTGCGCCGAGCACGCCGCCGCGGCCGGCGCCGAGGTGACCTTGTGCGGCGAGGAGGCCGCGCTGCCCTATGACCGCGTGGCGCTGGGCCGCCTGCTCTCGGGCGAGGTGGAGGCCGGCGCCCTCATCACCCATGACGCGGCGCGGCTGCGCGCGCTCGGCATCCGCTTCCGCCCGGGGCTGCGGATCGCCGCCCTCGACCCCGGCGCGGGGCGCGCCCTCACCGCGCGGGGCGAGGCGATCGGCTTCGACCGCGCGGTGCTCGCCCTCGGCGCGGCGCCGCTGTCGCTGCCCTTGCCCGGCGCGGAGCTTCCGGGCGTCTTCGCCTATCGCAGCCTCGCCGATGTGCTCGGCATGCGGCGTCGCCTCGCGCCGGGGATGCCGGTGGTGGTCATCGGCGGCGGGCTGCTGGGGCTCGAGGCCGCCGCGGCGCTGGCCGAGGCGGGAGCGCGGGTGACGGTGGTGCACGCCGCCGCCTCGCTGATGGAGCGGCAGCTCGACGCCGAGGCGGGCGCGCTGCTCGCCCGCCAACTCTCCGCCGCGCGGGGCCTCGCCTTCGCCATGCCGGCGCTGAGCGAGGCGATCGAGGGCAGGGGCCGCGTCGAGGCGCTGCGCCTCGCCGATGGCGCGCGGCTGCCGGCGGCGATGGTGGTGATGGCGGTCGGCGTGCGGCCGCGCGTGGCGCTGGCGCGGGAGGCGGGGCTCGCCGTCGGTCGCGGCATCCTGGTGGACGGGGCGATGCGGACCAGCGCGCCCGATGTGCTGGCCATCGGCGACTGCGCAGAGCATGAGGGCCGGGTGAGCGGCCTCCTCGCCCCCGCCCTGGCCATGGCCGAGGTGGCGGCGGCGACGCTGCGCGGCGCGCCCGCGCGCTACCTGCCGCGCCCCGAGCCGGCGGCGCTGAAGGTCGCGGGGCTCTCCGTCTGGTCGGCGGGCGAGATCGCCCCGCCCGACGCCGAAGCCATCACCCTCTCCGACGCGGCGGCCGGCCGCCACCGGCGGCTCTGGCTGCGCGACGGCCGACTCGTCGGCGCCGTGCTGCTGGGCGATGCGGCCGACGCGCCCTTCTTCCTCGACCTCATCGCCTCGGGCCGGCCGGTGGCGGCGCTGCGCGCCACCCTCGCCTTCGGCCCCGCCTTCCAGGAGGCCGCGTGATGCACGACGCCCCCTTCACCGCGGAGCAGCAGGAATACCTCAAGGGCTTCATGGCCGGGGTGGAGGCGCGGCGCGGCGCGCTGCGGCCCGAGGGCGCCGAGCCCGGCGGCATGCCGCCCGACGCGCTGCGCGCCGCCCAGGACGCGACGCTGGCGCGCGGCGGGAAGCTCACGCCGCAGGAGGAGGCGAAGCGCGAGCGGCACCCGCTCGACCGCTGGGAGGAGATCACGGCCCGCGCCGAAGCGGGCGTCTTCCCCAAGCCCATCGACGACTTCCTCGGCCGCTGGCACGGGCTCTTCTTCGTCGGCCCGGCGCAGGAGGCCTTCATGTGCCGGCTGCGCATCCCGGGCGGCATCCTCGCCGCGCACCAGATGGAGGGCATCGCCGCCATCGCCGAGGAGTGCGCGGGCGGCTACGCCGACATCACCACCCGCGCGAACCTGCAGCTTCGCGAAATCCCGGCAGCGAAGGGGCCGGAGGTGGTGATGCGGCTTGGCGATCTCGGCCTGCTGCCGCGCGGCACGGGGGCGGACAATGTGCGCAACATCACCGCGAGCCCGACCGCCGGCATCGATCCCGCCGAGCTGCTCGACACGCGCCCCATCCTGCGCGCGCTGCACCACCACATCCTCCACACGCGCGACCTCTACGCCCTGCCGCGCAAGTTCAACATCGCGCTCTCCGGCGGCGGGCGCGTCGAGGTGCTGCAGGAGACGAACGACATCAGCCTGACGGCGGTCGAGACGGAGCACGGCCCGCGCTTCCGCCTCACCTTGGGCGGCATCACCGGCCATCGCGATTTCGCGCGCGCCACGGGGGTGGTGGTGAAGCCGGAGGAGGTGGTGCGCGTCTGCGACGCCATCCTGCGCGTCTTCATCGCCGAGGGCGACCGGACGGACCGCCGCAAGGCGCGGCTGAAATACGTGCTGGACCGCATGGGGGTGGAGGGCTTCCTCGCCCTGGTCGAGCGGCGGCTCGGCGCGCCGCTCGAACGCCTGGAGGAGGCGGCGCTGCGCCCGCCCGCCCCGCCGCTCAAGCACGGGCATGTCGGCGTGCATCCGCAGAAGCAGCCGGGGTTGTTCTACATCGGCGTGGTGACGCCGGTGGGGCGGCTCTCGGCGGCGCGGCTGCGCGGCCTTGCCGCCATCGCCCGGCGCTTCGGCTCCGGCGCGCTGCGCCTCACCGTCTGGCAGAACCTGCTGCTGAGCGACGTGCCCGAGGCCGCGCTGCCCGAGGCGCTCGCGGCCATCGCCGCGCTCGGCCTGACGCACGAGGCGAGCGCGATCCGCGGCGGCCTCGTCGCCTGCACCGGCAATGCGGGCTGCAAGTTCGCCGCCAGCGACACCAAGCGTCACGCGGCGGAGCTGGCGGCCTTCCTCGAGGCGCGGCTGACCCTCGACCAGCCGATCAACATCCACCTGACTGGCTGCCACCATTCCTGCGCGCAGCACTTCGTGGCCGATATCGGGCTGCTCGGCGCCAAGGTGGAGCGCGGCGAGGAGATGGTCGAGGGCTACGACCTGCACGTGGGCGGCGGCGCGGGGCCCGAGCAGAAGATCGGCCGGCTCGTCCTGCCGAAGGTTCCGGCCGAGGAGCTCGGCCCGCGCGTGCTGGCGCTGCTGCAGGGCTGGCTCGCCGCGCGCGCGCCCGGCGAGAGCTTCCACGCCTTCTGCGCGCGCCACGAGGAGGCCGCGCTGGCCGCGCTGCTGGCCGCGCCCGCGGAGGAGATGGCATGAACGCGATCATTCCCGCCGCCTTCCCGGGCCCCGCCCCCGTGCCCGTGATCCCCGAGAGCGCGCCCTTCACGCCGGCGCAGCGCGCCTGGCTCAACGGCTTCCTCGCCGGGCTCTACGGCGGCGCGGCGGCGTCCGCGCCGAACGCCTCGCCCGCCCCGCCACCGTCCGCGGAGGATTTCCCCTGGCACGACCCCGCGCTCGAGCTGGAGGAGCGGCTGCGCCTCGCCGAGGGGCGGCCGCTGGCGCGGCGGCTGATGGCGGCGATGGCGCAGCTCGACTGCGGGCAGTGCGGCTATCTCTGCCGGACATATGCCGAGGCGCTGGCCAGCGGCGCGGAAACCTCCACCGCGCTCTGCGTGCCGGGCGCGAAGGCGACGCAGAAGGCGCTGAAGGCGCTGCTGGCGCAGGCCCCCGCCGCCGCGCCCGCCGCCCCCGCGCCGGCCGCCCCGGCGCGCCGGGGCGTGCCCATCCCCGTCCTCTCCGCGACGCGGCTGACCGGCGAGGGCTCGGACAAGGACGTGCGCCATGTGGTGCTCGACCTCGCCGGCAGCGGGCTGCGCTACGAGCCGGGCGACAGCCTGGCGCTGCATTGCCCGAACGACCCGGCGCTTGTCGCCGCCGTCATCGCCGCGCTGCGCGCCGCGCCGGAGACGCCGGTGCGCGTGGCGGGGGCGGAGATGCCGCTCGGCGCGGCGCTGAGCGAGGCGCTGGACATCGCCCGCCCGCTCGACCGCACGCTCGATCTGCTGGCCGGCGCGGCCACCCACGCCCCGCACGCCGCGGCGCTGCGCGCCCTGGCCGAGGGCGAGGAGGGCGCGGAGCCGGAGGGGGCGGACCTGCTGGACCTCCTCGCGGCCTTCCCCTCCGCGCGGCCGCCGCTGCAGGCGCTGCTGGACAGCCTGCCCGCGCTGAAGCCGCGGCTCTACTCCATCGCCTCCTCGCCGCTCGCGGTGGGCAGCCGCGTGGAGCTCTGCGTCGGCGTGGTGCGACAGACGCGGCGCGGACGGGTGCGCGATGGCGTGGCCTCCTGCCACCTCGCCTTTCGCGCCACGCCCGAGAGGCCGCTGCGCGCCGAGGTGCAGACCAGCCATTTCCGCCTGCCCGCCGACCCGGCGACGCCCGTGATCATGATCGGGCCGGGCACCGGCATCGCGCCCTTCCGCGCCTTCCTCCAGCACCGCGCGGCGCAGGGCGTCACGGGCCGCGCCTGGCTGTTCTTCGGCGACCGCCGCCGCGCGACCGACTTCCTCTTCGGCGAGGAGATCGAGGCCTGGCGCGCGCAGGGCGTGCTCTCGCGCCTCTCCCTCGCCTGGTCGCGCGAGGGGGCGCGCAAGGACTACGTGCAGCACCGCATGCGCGAGGAGGCCGCCGATCTCTGGCGCTGGCTGCAGCAGGGCGCGCATCTCTACGTCTGCGGCGATGCGAGCCGCATGGCGAAGGACGTGGACGCGGCCCTGCGCGAGGTGGCGCAGGCCGAGGGCGGCATGAGCGCCGGGCAGGCGCGCGACTGGATCGCGGCGCTGGCGCGCCAGGGCCGCTACCTGCGGGACGTGTATTGACATGGACGGCGGCGGCCTCGCCTCCGGCATCCGCACCACCTGCCCCTATTGCGGCGTGGGCTGCGGGCTGCGCGCCACGCCCGACGGCGCGGGCGGCGCGGCGATTGCGGGCGATCCCGCGCATCCGGCGAATCTCGGGCGGCTGTGCAGCAAGGGCGCGGCGCTGGGCGAGACCCTGACGCTGAGCGAGCGGCTGCTGCACCCCGAGGTGAACGGCAAGCGCGCCTCCTGGGAGGCGGCGCTGGACGCGGTGGCCGAGGGCTTCCGCACCGCCCTCCAGCGCCTCGGCCCGGAGGGTGTGGCGCTCTACGTCTCCGGCCAGCTTCTCACCGAGGACTACTACGCCGCCAACAAGTTCGCGAAGGGCGTGCTCGGCACGGCGAACATCGACAGCAACTCGCGCCTGTGCATGGCGAGCGCGGTGGCCGCCCACACCCGCGCCTTCGGCGAGGATGTGGTGCCCGGCGCCTATGACGACCTGGAGCAATGCGACCTGCTGGTGCTGGCCGGCAGCAACCTCGCCTGGTGCCATCCGGTGCTGTTCCAGCGCGTCATGGCGGCGAAGGCGGCCAGGCCGGGGATGCGGATCGTCGTCGTGGACCCGCGCCGCACCGCCACCTGCGAGGGAGCGGATCTCCACCTGCCGCTCGCCCCCGGCAGCGATGTCGCGCTCTTCGCCGCGCTGCTCGCGGAGCTCGAGCGGCGCGGCCTCGGCGATGCGGCCTATCTGGCCGTCCACACCGAGGGGGCGGAGGCGGCGCTGGCGGCGGCGCGCGGCATCGCGCCCGAGGCGGCGCGGCTCACGGGGCTCGATCCCGCGCTGCTCGCGGCCTTCCTCGACGCCTGGTGCGGCACGCAGCGCGTGGTCACGCTCTGGAGCCAGGGCGTGAACCAGTCGAGCGCGGGGACGGACAAGGCCAACGCCATCATCAACTGCCACCTCTACACCGGGCGCATCGGCCGGCCCGGCATGGGGCCCTTCAGCGTCACTGGCCAGCCCAACGCCATGGGCGGGCGGGAGGTCGGGGCGCTCGCCACCATGCTCGCCGGGCATCTGCGCTTCGACGTGCCGGAGGAGGTGGCGGCGCTGCGCGCCTTCTGGCGGCTGCCACGGCTGCCGGCCGGGCCCGGCCTCAAGGCGGTGGAGCTGTTCCGCGCGCTGGGCGAGGGGCGCATCGGCGCGCTCTGGGTCATGGCCACCAACCCCGCCGTCTCCCTGCCCGAGGGCGATGGCGTGCGCGCGGCGCTGGCCGGGGCGCCCTTCCTCGTCGTCAGCGAGACCAGCGCGCGGAGCGACACCGCCGCCTACGCCCATGTGCGCCTGCCGGCCCTCGCCTGGGGCGAGAAGGACGGCACTGTGACGAACAGCGAGCGCGTGATCAGCCGCCAGCGCGCCTTCCTGCCCGCGCCCGGCGCGGCGCGGCCCGACTGGTGGGCGGTGGCGGAGGTGGCGCGCCGGCTCGGCCATGGCGAGGCCT
>JBKBSR010000508.1:0-1603 GCA_046291055.1 Roseococcus sp. | reverse complement strand
GCATCAAGGATTTCCGTGGCATCGCCACCCGATACGACAAGACCGCTCGTAACTTCCTCGCCGCCGTCTGCCTCGTCTCCGCCATCACCTACTGGGCGTGATTGAGTCCAGACCCTAGGCTTTCCTGCGGCAGCGGGCCGACAGCGCCCGCGCCGCAGGAGGACGTCACCATGCGCGCGCTGCTCGCCGCGGCCCTGTGCCTCGGTGCGGGCCTGCCCGCCCTGCCATCCACCGCCCCGCCGGCGCGGGCGGCCCTGATCGCCCATGTCTGCACGCTGCTGCTGCTCGACGCCGAGGCCAATGCGCGCGGCGAGGCGCTGAACGCGGCCAAGGCGCAGCTCGAGCGCGAGGGCTGCCAGGCGGGCGATCCGCTCGTCGTCATCGCCGCCGGGGTGCCGCCCGCGCCGCTCGCCGCCGCGCTCTGCCGCCGCGGTGCGGGGGTGCAGGTGAGCGAGAAGCTCGACGGCACGGACGCGCTGCTGCAGGTGGATTGCGAATATCCCGGTCTGCGTTCCTCTCGCCGGGGCGGCGGCTGAGCCGGCCATGACGGCAGGGAGTGGCAAGCCCGACCCGGTTCGGGCGGAGTGGCGCGCGCGGCAGCCCATTGTCTTCCCTCCCGCCGGCGAGGAGCTGGCCGATGGCCCCCTGGCTGCCGCAGGCTGGCATGTGGACCCCGTCTGCGATCCGGGCTGCTGCCGACCCGAGGGGCCTTTCCCGACCGAGGCGGAGGCGCGCGCGTGGCGCCGCGCCTTGGCCTCCGCCTGGCTGAAGGGCGACGACGCGGCCTGCGCTGCGCTGCGGAAGGAGGGTTTGGCCCTCTACGCCGCCGCGCCGAAGGCCGCCCGAGAGAGGCCCTGACGCGCCCAACGGGCAGGCCACCCCCTGGCCCACCGCCGCGCCGCGCCCTATGGGCGGGGGCATGATCGCCCTCATCGGCGCCAGCGGCCGCTCGGGCCGCGCGCTCGCCGCCGCCCTCGCCGCGCGCGGGGAGCCCTTCCTGCCCGTCCTGCGCGACGCCGCGACATGGCGCGCCCTCGGCTTCACGCAGAACGCGCGCGTGGCGGACCTCACCGACGCCCCGGCGCTCAGCGCCGCGCTCGCGGGCGCCACGCGCATCGTCTCTTGCGCGCATGCGCGCCATGCGCCGGCCATCCTGGCCGCCGCGCCGCCCGGGGCGGCCTTCGTGTTCATGGGCTCCACGCGCCGTTTCTCGCGCTGGCCGGACGCGCACGGGGATGGCGTGCGCGCGGGCGAGGCCGCCTTCCTCGCCTCCGGCCGCCCGGGCGTGATGCTGCACCCCACCATGATCTACGGCGCGCAGGGCGAGGACAATGTGCAGCGCCTGGCCGCGCTGATGCGCCGCCTGCCCGTGCTGCCGCTGCCCGGCGGCGGGCGCAGCCTCGTCCAGCCCGTGCACCAGGAGGACGTAACGGCGGCGCTGCTCGCCGCGCTTGAGCGGGCGGAGGCGCTCTCCGGCACGCTCGTCATCGCCGGGCCCGCGCCCCTGCCCTACCGGGATTTCTGCGCCGCCGTGGCGCGCGCGGCGGGCCTCGCGCTGCTGCCCGTGCTGCCGCTGCCGGCCGCGGCGCTGATGGCGCTCGCC
>JBKBSR010000507.1:0-1609 GCA_046291055.1 Roseococcus sp. | reverse complement strand
GCAGCTCGTGCGGCAGGCGCAGCAGCACATAGCCGGCGCTGGAGGCGCCCGCCTCGGCCGCGGCGGCGAGGATGCGCTCCAGCTCCGCATCGTTGATGCCCGGGATCATCGGCGCGGCCAGCACCGCCACGGGGATTCCCTGCGCCGCCAGCTCCCGGATGGCGGCCAGCCGCCGCGCCGGGCTCGCCGCGCGCGGCTCCATGATGCGCGCCAGCTTCGCATCGAGGGTGGTGACCGAGATGCACACCCGCACCAGCTTGCGCGCCGCCATGCGCGAGAGGATGTCGGCGTCGCGCAGCACGCCCGCGCCCTTGGTGACGATGCTGACCGGATGGCCGAAGCGCTCCAGCACCTCCAGCGTGCGGCGCGTCAGCCCGGTGCTGCGCTCGACGGGCTGGTAGGGGTCGGTGTTCGCGCCCAGGGTGACGGTGCGCGGCACATAGCCGGGGCGCGAGAGCTCCTTCTCCAGCAGCGCCGGCAGATCGGGCTTGAACAGCAGCTTCGTCTCGAAATCGAGCCCGGGCGAGAGCCCGACATAGGCGTGCGAGGGCCGGGCGAAGCAGTAGACGCAGCCGTGCTCGCAGCCGCGATAGGGGTTGAGCGAGCGGTCGAAGGTGAGGTCGGGGCTGTCATTGTAGGTCAGCGCCGATTTCGCCGCCTCGCGCGTCAGGGTGGTGGCGAGCGGCGGCATCTCCTCGGTCAGCGTGCCCCAGCCGTCGTCGAAGGGCTCGAGGGCGGTGCGCTCGAAGCGCACGGCGGGGTTGGAGGCCGCGCCGCGGCCTTTCGGCGCGGGCGGGTAGCGGCGATCATCGGGCATGCGCCTCGCTCCGTCCTGACCATGCGAGACCCTGGGCAAACCCCTCCGCCGGGTCAATGCGCGCGCGGCGCGCTTGCGTCGGTTTCGGTCGTGATCCCGACCCTGAACGCCGCCGCCCGGCTGCCGCCCCTGCTCGCGCAGCTCCGCGCCGCGGGGGTGGGGGAGGTGATCCTGGCCGATGGCGGCTCCACCGACGGCACGGCGGAACTGCCCGGGGTCCGCCTCGTCAGCGCCCCGCGCGGACGCGGCGCGCAGCTCCGCGCCGGGACGGAGGCCGCGCGGGGGCCCTGGCTTCTGGCGCTGCACGCCGACACGCGGCTCGGCCCCGGCTGGGAGGCGGCGGTGGAGGCCGCCCTGACCCAGCCCGGCCGCGCCCATCACTTCGCCTTCGCCCTCGACGACGCCTCGCCCCAGGCGCGGCGGCTGGAGCGCGCCGTGGCCTGGCGCTGCCGCGCCCTCGCCCTGCCCTATGGCGACCAGGGGCTGCTCATCCACGCCGCGCTGCTGCGCGCCGTCGGCGGCTACGCCCCCATCCCGCTGATGGAGGACGTGGACCTGGTGCGCCGCCTGGGCCGCCGCCGCCTCGCGGCCCTGCCCGCCGCCGCCATCACCTCGGCCGAACGCTGGCGGCGCGAGGGATGGCGCCGCCGCTCGGCGCGCAACCTCGGGCTGCTCGCGCTGTGGTTCCTCGGCGCACCGCCCCGCCTCCTCGCCAGGCTCTACGGCTGAGGGGCGCGCCAGGGGGGGGGGGGGGGGGGGGGGGGGGGGGGGGGGGGGGGGGGGGGGGGGGGG
>JBKBSR010000149.1:0-7590 GCA_046291055.1 Roseococcus sp. | reverse complement strand
GGACCCCATCCCGCCAAGGGGAGGTGGCCTCCTGGCGGGGTGAGGTCCGGAGAGGGGCGGCGCCCCTCTCCGGCGACGCCCTTCCCGGCCCGCCGTGCCGCTACCGCAGCCCCTCCTGCACCGCCTCGATGGAGGCCGCGGCGCCGAGGGCGAGGTCGCGCGCCACGCGGGAGGCGACGCCGGCCACCGCCCAGCCCTGTCGGGTGGGGGTGAGCACCGGGCCGCCCGAGGCGCCGCGCGTGCCCGCGCAGTCGTGCAGCAGCACGCCCTCGCGCGCCTCGAGCAGGCGGCAGTCGAGGTCCGCCTGGAGCACCTCCGGCGCGTCGGCCTGGTAGCCGCCCAGCATGAGGGGGCTGCGCGGCGGCGGCGGGCGGTCGAGCAGGGGCAGGAAGGGGCCCGGCAGCGGCGTCTCGAGGGTGAGGATCGCCCAGTCCTCGCGCGCCGGCCCGCCGGTCAGGGGGTCGTAGCCCAGGCCCATGCGGTAGTGGGCGACGCGCGCCCGCGCCCGGAAGGCGCCGCGCTCATAGCCCAGCAGGAACTCCACCGCGTGCGGGTGGGCGAAGGCGAGGCTGCCGGGCGCGACCAGGCAATGGGCGGCGGTGAGCACACGGTCCGGCGCGATCAGGGTGCCGGTGCAGCGGCTGCCGAGCCCCGTCACCACCCGCCCCAGCGCCGCCCAGGGCATCTCGCGCGGGCTGACGACGCGGCGCGGATCCTCCGAGCCGATGCCCGGCAGGGCGGGCGGCGGTGCGGTGATGGGCGCGCCCGGCTTGCCCTGGGCCAGGGCAGGCCCGGCGGCGAGCGCGAGCAGCAGCGCCAGGGCGGGGCGGATCATCCGGCCAGCATCTCCTCCACCCAGGCGGGGACGAGGCGGCTCGCCGGCCCGTGGCGGGTTTCGTCGAACAGCGAGGCGCCGTCCGACGGTTCGAGATTGATCTCCAGCGTGCGCGCCCGCCCGCGCAGCTCCGCCACGAAGCCCGCCGCCGGCCAGACGCGGCCCGAGGTGCCGATGGAGACGAAGAGATCGCAGACATCGAGCGCGGCCTGGATGCGGTCCATGTGCAGCGGCATCTCGCCGAACCAGACCACATGGGGGCGCAGCCGCCCCACCGCGCCGCAGCCGGGGCAGAGGGAATCGGGCGCGATGTCGGCGAGCCAGGGGTGGTCCGCGCCGCAGGCGAGGCAGCGGGCGCGGCGCAGCTCGCCATGCATGTGCAGCAGGCGGCGGGCGCCGGCGCGCTCGTGCAGGTCGTCCACGTTCTGGGTGACGAGCAGGAAGTCGCCGCGCGTCCAGAGCGCGTCGAGCCGCGCCAGCGCGGCATGGGCCGGGTTGGGCGCGACGCGGAAAAGCTGCGCGCGCCGGGCGTTGTAGAAGCCCTGCACCCGGGCGGGGTCGGCGGCGAAGGCCTCGGGGGTGGCCACCTCCTCCAGCCGCACCTGGCTCCAGATCCCGCCGAGGTCGCGGAAGGTGGCGAGGCCGCTCTCGGCGGAGATCCCCGCCCCGGTGAGGACGACGAGGTTCACCGCCGCGCCCCCCTCAGGCGGCGCGGGCGGGGCGCGCCTCCTCGTTGGCCGGGCGGGGGGGCCGCGCGGCCGGCGGCGCGGAGGTCGCGGGGATCAGGGTGGCCCACCAGCACAGCGCCAACATGGCGACGAAGGCGAGCGGAACCAGGGCCCCCACCGCCCAGAGCAGCACCCAGGGCGTCCAATAATAGGCGGCCAGCGCGAGGGCCATCGCCGCATTGCCGATGGCGAGCAGCCAGGCGCGGCCCTGGGCGTCCATCGCCGCGCCGTCCTCGACGGGCACGCCGGAGACGGGCGGCTCCACCGGCGCGCGGGCGGCGAGCCCGCCCAGCAGCGCGAGGCCGAGGCTGGCCGCGCCCACCAGCAGGGCCACCCCCACCCCCTCCCCGGCCGAGACCAGCCAGGCGGCCCCCGCCAGCCCGATGCCCGCGATCGCCCAGGGCAGCAGGGCGGCGAGCCGCGCCGCGGCCGAGAGCCGCGAGGGCGCGCCCATGGAGTCGCCCATCTGGCGCAGGTTCTGGATCCAGAACAGGCCCGCCAGCGGCAGCGAGGCGAGGAACAGGGCCCAGCCCACCGGGCTGTGCAGCCCCTCGAAGCCGGAGCGGATGCCCAGCGCCGAGAACAGCGCCCAGAGCGCGAAGGGCGTGAGCATGAAGCCGGCGACGGCGAAGGGAACCCAGCGCCTCATCGGGCGGGCTCGCGGTGGCTGGGGGGCATGGGGGGCTCCTCGGTTGAACGCGCCCGGCACATGGCCGGCCGCGCCCAGTATGGCAAGGCGTTCATGAACGAAACCTCATGAACGCAGGGCATGGCGCCGCATCAGTGGCGATGCCCCTGCCCCATCTGCATCTGCCGCGCCCCGGCCGCCTGCACGGCGAGCTGGATGGTCACCTCGCCCGCCCGCTCGAAATGCAGCGTCACCGGCACGCTCTGCCCCGCCACCAGCGGCTGGGTGAGGCCGATCAGCATGAGGTGCAGCCCACCGGGCTGGAGGGTGACGCTGCCATTCGCCGGCACCGGGATGTCGGCCACCGGGCGCATGCGCATCACCTCGCCGTCACGGACATGGGTGTGCAGTTCCATGCGCTGGGCGGCGGGCGAGGCGGCGGCGAGCAGCCGGTCCGGCGCGGCGCCGGTGTTGCGGATGACGAGGAAGCCCGCCCCCTGCGCGCCCTGGTTGGCGGCGCGGGTCCAGGGATTCTCGAGGCGCAGCGCGCCGGCCTCGATGGTCTGGGCGGGGGCGGGGCGGAACGGGAGGGCGGCCAGCAGAAGGGCGGCGCCCGCAAGGGTGCGACGGGAAATCATGGGAAACGTCCTGGCATGAGGTGGTGCAGCCCGGCACGGGCAGCCCGTGCCGCGGGGAGGCGGGGATCAGGCCAGGGCGGGCGGGGCGCGCGTGGCGTAGGGCGGCGCGCGGGCGGGCGGCAGGCGCAGCGGCGCGCCGGCCCCGTGCCAGGCGGCCGGCCCCGCGGCCGCGGGCGCGACGAGACGCAGCGAGGGGGCGGGCAGGGCCGCCTCGGGCAGGCCATGGCAGACCGGGCAGAAGCCGCCTTCGGCGGCGGGCGCGGCGGGCTCCATGGGCTCGCCGCCCGGGCCGAGCAGCAGCAGCCGCTTGCCCTCCACCGCGCAGATCTCGACGAGCAGCCCCTCGCCCGCCGCGAGCCCGCGCAGGCAATGGCCGAGCGCCGCCCCCGACTGCACCAGCAGCAGGAGCGCGAAGAGCCGCGCCAGCAGGGGCCTCAAGCTTGCCACGTGGGAGGCTTAGCCCCCGCCCCGAGCGGCTTCAAGCCGCCAGCGCGTATTCCACCTCGGGCGTGTAGACCGCCTGCTCCTTGCCGAGCCGCGAGGAGAACAGCACGAAATGCTCCATCGGCACGGGCTCGGTGCGGAACAGGGCATGCGCCTGGAGGAAGGCGGCGAGCTTGTCGAGCGGCGCGCCCTCGCAGCGCGCCAGCGTCACATGCGGGGTGAAGCGCCGCCGCTCCGGCGGCAGGCCGGCGCGCTGCAGCGCCGTCTCGATCTTGGCCTGCAGGTGCGACAGCGCCGGGCTGCGCTCGGCCAGCGCGTGCAGGGACTGCACCCTCCCCTGCCGCTCGAAGACGCCGAGCCCGGCCAGTGCCAGGTCGAAGGGCCTCGCGCGGATGCCGGCGAGCGCGAGGTCCACCTCCTCGCATTGGAAGGAGGGGAGTTCGCCGATGAAGCGCAGGGTGAGGTGGTAGTTCTCCGGCGGCACCCAGCGCAGCCCCGGCATCCGCACCACCAGCGCGGCCAGACGCGCGCGCACCGCCTCCGGAAGCGTGAGAGCGACGAAGAGACGCATCGGGCACCCCCCTTCCGGATTCGCCCGATTATCCTGCGGCCTGGGCGGCGGCGCGGTCCAGCACTTGTTCGACCAGGGGCAGGATGCGGCGGACCATCTCCGCCACGCCCTCGGCGTTGGGATGGATGCCGTCGGGCTGGTTCAGCCGGCGCTCGCCCGCCACCCCCTCCAGGAAGAAGGGCATGAACACCAGCGCGGGCCGGCGCGCCGCCGCCTCGGTGAAGACGGCGTGGAAGGCGCGGGCGTAGTCGGCGCCGAGATTGGGCGGCGCATGCATGCCCGCGAGCAGGGTGGGGATGCGCCGCGCCTCCAGCCGCGCGAGGATGGAGTCGAGTGCGGCGGCCATCTGCGCGACGGGCAGGCCGCGCAGCCCGTCATTGCCGCCCAGCGCCACGATCGCCGCCTGCGGCCGGTCGGCCAGCGCCCAGTCGAGCCGCGCCGCCCCGCCCGCCATGGTGTCGCCCGAAACCCCGCCATCCAGCACCCGCACCGCCCGCCCGCGCGCGGCGAGCGCGGCCTGGAGCTGCGGCACGAAGCCCTGGCCGCGCGGCAGCCCGTAGCCCGCCGTCAGGCTGTCGCCCAGCGCGAGCAGGCGCTGCGGCTCGGCCGCGCCGGCCGGGGCCACGCCGGCCGCGGCCAGCAGAAGGGCCTTCCGCAGCGCAGCGCGCCGCCCATATCGGTGCATCATGGACACGATCATCACCCCCGCCCCGCCGCTCATCGAGGCGCGGGGCCTGCGCTTCGAGGTGGGGGGAAGCGCGGGGCGGGTCAACATCCTCAAGGGCGTGGACCTGACGGTGCGCGAGGGCGAGGCGGTCGGCGTCGTCGGCCCCTCCGGCTCGGGCAAGACCTCGCTGCTCATGCTGCTCGCGGGGCTGGAGCGCGCCACGGGCGGCACGCTGCGCGTCGCGGGGCGGGACCTCGCGGCGCTGGACGAGGATGCGCTCGCCCGCTTCCGGCGCGAGGAGGTGGGCATCGTCTTCCAGGCCTTCCACCTGGTGCCGACCATGACCGCGCTGGAGAACGTGGCCATTCCGCTCGAGTTCTCGGGCGACGCGCACGCCTTCACCCGCGCCGAGGCGGCGCTGAAGGCGGTGGGGCTCGGCCATCGCCTCGCGCATTACCCGGGGCAGCTCTCGGGGGGCGAGCAGCAGCGCGTGGCGGTCGCGCGGGCCTTCGTGACCCTGCCCCGGCTGATCCTGGCCGACGAGCCCACCGGCAACCTCGACCGCGCCACCGGCCAGGCGGTGATGGACCTTCTGTTCGACCTGCGCGCGAAGTTCGGCACCACGCTGATCCTCATCACCCATGACCCCGCCCTGGCCGCGCGCTGCGAGCGCCAGGTGCATGTGGCGGACGGGCTGATCGAGCGCGACACGGCGCTGGCGCCGGCATGAGGAACCTCCGCCTCGGCCTCACCCTCGCGCGGCGGGAGCTGCGCGCCGGCCCGCGCGGGCTGCTCATCGTGCTGCTGTGCCTCGCCCTCGGGGTCGCGGCCATCGCCGCGGTGGGCACGCTGCGCGCGGCGGTGGAGGCCGGGCTGCAGGCCGATGGCGCGCGCATCCTGGGCGGGGATCTCGAAATCCGCAGCGGCTATCAGCCGCTCGAGCCCGAGGTGCTGCGCGCCGTGGAGGGCCGCGGCGGCGTGGTGAGCGAGGTGCGGCTGCTGCGCGCCATGCTGGTCGCGCCCTCGGGCGAGCGCAGCCTCGTCGAGGTGAAGGCGGCCGATGCGCGCTATCCGCTCTATGGCGCGCTGCTGCTCGCGCCCGAGGCGCCGCTGCGCGGCCCCGTTCTGGCGGCCGAGCCGGCGGTGGCCGAGCGGCTCGGCCTCGCGCCCGGGGATGTGGTGCGGCTGGGCGAGGGGCGCTTCGCCTTCGCCGCCAGCATCGTGGAGGAGCCGGACCGGGTGGCCACCCCCACCGCCTTCGGCCCGCGGGTGATCCTGCCGCTCGACCAGCTTCCCGCCACCGGGCTGATCCAGCCGGGCAGCCTGATCGCGCACGAATACCGCATCCGCCTGCCGGCAGGTGTTTCGGCGCGCGGCTTCGCGGCCGAGCTGCGCGCGGCCTTCCCCGGCGCGCCCTGGCGCATCCGCCTCGCCGAGCAGGCCGAACCGGGCGTGAACCGCTTCCTCGACCGCGCGGCGGCCTTCCTGACGCTCGCGGGGCTGACCGCGCTGCTGGTGGGGGGCATCGGCGTGGCGACGGGGGTGCGCGCCTGGCTGGAGGCGCGGGCGCGCAGCATCGCCACGCTGCGCTGCCTGGGCGCGCCGGCCGGCGCCATCTTCGCGGCCTATCTGTTCCAGGTGCTGGCGCTGGCGGCGCTGGGCATCCTGCTCGGCCTCGCCGCGGGCTGGGGGCTGACGGGGCTGGCGGCGCAGGCGCTCTCCGGCGCGCTGCCGGTGCCGCCGCGGCTCGGCGTCTATCCCGGCCCGCTCGCGCTCGCCGCGCTTTACGGGCTGCTGACGGCGCTCACCTTCGCGCTCTGGCCGCTCGGGCGGGCGGGGCGCATCCCCGGCGCGGCGCTGTTCCGCGATGTGCTGGGCGCGGGCGCGCGCTGGCCGGGCCTCGGCGTCGCCGCGCTGAACGCGCTGGCCGCGCTGGCGCTCATCGGCCTCGTCATCGGCACCGCCGAGCAGCCCGTCTTCGCCGCGGCCTTCTGCGCCGGGGCGGCGGCGGCCATCCTCGCCTTCCGGGGCGGCGCGGCGCTGCTGATGTGGGGGGCGCGGCGGCTGTCGCACATCCGCCGGCCCGCCATCCGGCTGGGCCTCGCCAACCTGCACCGGCCGGGCGCGCCCACGCCCATCATGCTGATGGCGATCGGCCTCGGCCTGACCACGCTGGCCGCCATCGCGCAGATCGAGGGCAATCTGCGCGCGGCCATCGGCAGCGAGATGCCGCGCGCCGCGCCCAACTTCTTCTTCATCGACATCCAGCCCGACCAGGCGGGCGAGTTCGACCGCCTCGCGCGCTCCATCCCGGGCACCGAGGAAATCCGCCGCGTGCCCTCGCTGCGCGCGCGCATCAGCGCGGTGAAGGGCGTGCCGGCCGAGGAGGTGCGCGCCACCCCCGAGACCGCCTGGGCGCTGCGCGGCGAGCGCGGCCTGACCTATGCCGCCGAACCGCCCCCGGGCACGCGCCTCGTCGCCGGCGAATGGTGGCCGGCGGACCATGCGGGGCCCACCCTCCTCTCCTTCGATGCGAATCTCGCGCGCGGCTGGGGGGTGGGGATCGGCGACACCATCACCGTGAACGTGCTGGGGCGCGACGTGGAGATGACCATCGCCAACCTGCGCCATGTGGAGTGGCGCAGCCTCGCGATGAACTTCGCGCTGATCGCCTCGCCGGGGCTGCTCTCGGCCGCGCCGCACACCCACATCGCGACCGTGCGCGGCGATCCGGCGCAGGATTCGCTGCTGCTGCGGCGGATCACCGACGCGCTGCCCAATGTCTCGGGCATCCGCGTGCGCGAGGCGCTGGAGCAGGTGGCGCAGCTTCTGGGGCGGATCGGCGCGGCGCTGACGGCCACGGGCTCGGTCACGCTGCTGGCCGGCGCGCTGGTGCTGGCGGGCGCGGTGGCGGCGGGCCAGCGCCGGCGGGTGCGCGAGGCGGTGGTGCTCAAGACCGTGGGCGCCACCCGCGCGCAGATCCGCCGCGCCTTCCTGGTGGAGTTCGGGCTGCTCGGCGCCTTCGCCGGGCTGCTGGCCGCGGGGGGGAGGACAAAGGCACACCCGGGGGGGGGGGAAG
>JBKBSR010000506.1:0-1615 GCA_046291055.1 Roseococcus sp. | reverse complement strand
GGGGCGTGGCCCCCGGCTCAGGCCCTCATCCGGCCTTCGCCGCCTGGCGCGCCCGCCACTCGGCGACGGTGAGGCGCGGCACCTCGATGCGGTCGGTGGTGCGGACATACCAGCCGCGCCCGTGCATGCGGCCCACGAGATCGAGCTTCGGGGTGTCGATGTAGCGCCTGGCGGGGTCCATGACCGCCTCGTCCGCCACATGCATGGCCAGCACCTTGCCCAGCACGATGGTGTGGTGCCCGGCGCGGACGAGCTGGAAGGTCTCGCACTCCATGGCCACCGGGCTCTCGCCGATGCGCGGGGGGGCGATCTTGGCGGAGGGCAGCCTGGTCAGCCCGGCTTCGGCGAGTTCGTCCACCTCGGGGCCGAACTCGACGGCGGTGGCCACCATCTCGTGGATCAGCCGGTGCGGCACGAGGCAGACGGTGAACTGGCCGGTGGCCTCGATGTTGGCCAGCGTGTCCTTGGGCGAGGGGCCGTCCGGGCGGGGGCCGCAGCCGATGCCCACCACCGCCGGGCTGTCGGCGAAGGCGTTGAAGAAGGAATAGGGGGCGGCGTTGACCACGCCCGCCTTGTCCTGGGTCACCACCCAGGCGATGGGCCGGGGCACCACGGTGCTGACCAGCAGCTTGTAGCGGTCGGCGGCGCTCAGCGTCTCGAAGTCGAACATCATGGCGGGGACCCCCCTGGTTGCGCCGGGGCAACTTGATGGGGGCCGGGGGGGCTGTCGAGGGGGGTTCACCCTTCCTTCACCGGGCGCACGGCAAGCTGACGCGCCATCCATTGCGGGAATCGCTCATGCGCCTGTTCAACAATCTCGGAGTGGGCCTGAAGCTGTCGCTCAGCGCGGGCCTGACCATGCTGCTCCTCGCCGGGCTGGTGGGGACGGCGGTGATGGAACTCGGCCAGCTCGACCACGCCAACGAGGAGGCGCGGCGCGGCGCCGATGCGCGCAGCGCGGCCATCGAGACCGCGATGCGCATGCAGCAGGCCAACAGCCACCAGCGCGGCGTGCTGATCGCCCAGGGCGTGCGGGAGCTGCGCGCCGAGGAGAACACCATGCTCCAGGCGCTGCGCGACGCCGAGGGCAGCCTCGCCGCGGCGCGGGAGCTGTCCGCCAATGGCCCCGCCGCCGCGCGCGAGGCGCTGGAGAGCGCCGTGCGCGCCGTGCAGGAGTATTCCGCCGCCTCCGAGGCGCTGATCGCCGCGCGCATGGAGGTGATCAACCTGCGCGACCAGCGCTTCTTCCCCCGCATCCCCGAGTTCGACCAGGCGCTGGAGGCGGTGACGGCGAACCTGCAGTTCGCCCTGGAGGGCGATGCGCGGGAGGAGTTCCGCGACGTGCTGAACACCTTCGTGCATGCCGTGAACGAGGTGCGCTTCGGCACCCAGCGCTACCTGGCCACCGACGATCCGGGCGCGGCCCAGCGCGCCCGCCGCTCCGGCGCGCAGATGCGCGTGCATGCGCGCCGCCTCGCGAGCCAGGCGCCCGAATCGCTGCGGCTGGACGTGGAGCGGCTGACCACTGTCGGCCTCGCCATGGCCGAGGCCGCGGACGCCATCATCGTCAAGGCGCAGGAGATCCAGTCCATCCGCGCCGAGCGCACCACCCCCG
>JBKBSR010000505.1:0-1617 GCA_046291055.1 Roseococcus sp. | reverse complement strand
CTGGCCGACATGGTGGCCGCGGCCAAGGAGCACCGCGCGCACGCCATCGGCATGTCCGGGCTGCTGGTGAAGTCCACCGTCGTGATGCGCGAGAATCTCGAGGAGATGTCGCGCATCGGCCTCGACGTTCCGGTGCTGCTCGGCGGCGCGGCGCTGACGCGCAACTATGTCGAAGAGGATTGCGTGAAGGCCTATGCCTGCGGGCGCGTGGCCTATGCGCGCGATGCCTTCGACGGGCTGCACCTGATGGACAAGGTGGTCGGCAACGGCTTCGACGACTACCTCGCGGCGCTGCAGGCCAAGCGCGCGGGCAAGGCGCGCAACGAGAAGCGCGTGCTGGGCCAGGCGGACCCGCGCGGCTTCGCGCCGGTGGACGTGAACTACGCCGCCGCGCGCCGCCGGCGCCTCACGGCCGGGCAGGCCTTGCCGGTCCCGCCCTTCTGGGGCGCGCGCGTGATGGAGGCCGCGCCCAAGGCCATCGTGCCCTTCATCAACGAGCGCAGCCTCTACCAGTTCCAGTGGGGCTTCCGGAAGCAGGGCCGCAGCCTCGAGGACTTCCTCGGCTGGGCGAAGCAGGAGCTGCGCCCGGTGCTCAAGCGCATGCTCTCACTGACCGAGGAGCAGGACATTCTCAAGCCGCAGGCGATCTACGGCTACTGGAAATGCGCAGGCCAGGGCAACGACCTGATACTCTTCGAGCAGGACGGCATCACCGAGGCCGCGCGCTTCACCCTGCCGCGCCAGCCCAAGGAGGACGGCGAGTGCATCGCCGATTTCGTGCGCGACGTGGAGGAGGGGCCGGAGCGGCGCGACGTGATCGGGCTGCAGGTGGTCACGGTGGGGCAGAAGGCATCCGACGTGGCGCGCGAATGGTTCGAGGACAACCGCTACCAGGACTACCTCTACCTGCACGGCCTGTCGGTCGAGATGGCCGAGGCCATGGCGGAATACGTCCACAAGCGCATCCGCGCCGAGTGGGGCTTCGCGGCCGAGGACGAGCGCGACATCGACCGGATGCTGCAGCAGGGCTATCGCGGCGGGCGCTACTCCTTCGGCTATCCCGCCTGCCCTCGGCTCGAGGACCAGGTGCCGCTGCTGCGCCTGCTGGGGGCGGAGCGCATCGGCGTGACGATCAGCGACGAGTGGCAGTTGCACCCCGAGCAGTCCACCAGCGCGATCGTGCTGCACCATCCGCGCGCGAAGTACTTCTCCGTCTAGCCCGGCGAGGCTAAACCCCGGCCATGACGGATGGCAGGCCCGGCCCTGCCACGCGGCTCGCCATGGCCAGCGTGGCGGTGGCCATCGCGGTGCTCGGGATGAAGGCGGTCGCCTGGTGGCTGACCGGCAGCGTGGCGCTGTTCGCCGATACGCTCGAAAGCGTGGTGAACGTCGCCGCGGCGCTCGCCGCGCTCGCGGCCATCCGCTATTCCGCCCTGCCGGCCGATGCGAACCATCCCTACGGCCACGCCAAGGCGGAGTATTTCTCCGCAGTGCTTGAAGGGGTGCTCATCGTCGTCGCGGCGCTGCTGATCCTGCGCGAGGCCTGGGGCGCGCTGCTCGCGCCGCGGATGCCGGAACAGCCGGGGCTCGGCCTTGCCGTCTCGGCCGTCGCCTCGG
>JBKBSR010000148.1:0-7621 GCA_046291055.1 Roseococcus sp. | reverse complement strand
GAGGCGCCGGTGGCCGTCAACGCCTCCACCTGGGTGGGGTCTATCTCCTCGATCGCCTCGTAGAGCAGCTTGGCGATGAAGCCGATGGAACGGAGCGCGATGGCGAGGATGCCCGCGAGCTCCCCGGGGCCGAGGATGATCACCAGCACCAGCGCCCAGATCAGCGAGTTGATGGACCGGCTGGCGACGATCACGAACAGCGCCACCGGCCGCACCAGCGCCACCGAGGGCGTGGTGTTGTGCGCCGCGAGGAAGGCGAGCGGCGCGCCGATCACGACCGCCAGCGCCGTGCCCAGAGTGGCGATGTTGATCGTGTCCCACAGCGGCTTCCAGAGCTGGTCCGCATAGTCCCAGCGCGGCGGGAACATGCGCCCCACCAGGTCCGCGCCCTGCTGCGGCGCGTCCCAGACGAAGGCCCAGATGGTGCGGTCGGAGATGAACTGGAAGCAGGCCACCGCGAGCGCCACGCCGCAGAGCCAGCCGAACCAGACCAGCAGATCGGCCCGCGGCGTTCGCCGGCGCCACAGCGGCGTGCCGTCGGGGGCGGTGGAGAGGGGCATGCTACTGCACCCAGCGCCGCAGCCAGCCGCTCGCGTATTCGCAGGCGAGCACGATGGCGATGATGACGAGCAGGATCGCCGCGGCGGTGTCGAACTCGTAGCGGTCGAAGGCGGTGTTGAGCGTATCCCCTATGCCGCCCGCGCCGACGAGGCCGAGCACGGCGGATTCGCGGAAGTTGATGTCGAGGCGATAAGCCGAAAGCCCGATCAGCCGCGGCTTCACCTGCGGCAGCACGCCCCAGGCGATCCAGGAGAACCAGCCCGCGCCGGTGGCGCGCACCGCCTCGGCCTCGCTCCGCTCGATGTCCTCGATGTCCTCGGCCAGCAGCTTGGCCATGAAGCCGATGGTGGCGACGGCGAGCGTCAGCATCCCCGCCAGCGGCCCGAAGCCCACCATGGCCACGAAGACGATGGCGATGATGACCTCCTGGAAGGTGCGGCTGACGGCGATGATGGCGCGGCAGAAAAGGTAGACCGGCAGAGGCGCGAGGTTGCGCGAGGCGCCGAGGGCCACCGGGATGGAGAGCGCGATGCCGATGGCGGTGGAGACGACCGTCATGGTCAGGCTCTCCAGCAGCCCCTCCAGGATGTCCTCGCGCTTCGTGATGAAGTCGGGCGGGAAGAAGCCGGCGAGGAAGCGCGCGCCGCGCTCCAGCCCCTCGGCCGCGCGGGCCCAGTTCACCTCGACCGTCCCGATGCCCACCAGCGCGTAGAGCAGCGCGCCGAGATAGACGGCCCAGCGCAGCCAGGGGTTGGCGATCAGCGGCGGCGGGCGCCAGGCGCGCGCCGCCGCGGCCGCGTCGAAGGGCGCGGCGGTGGCGCTCACGCCAGCTCCTCCTCCTCGGCGGCCTCGGCGCGGCGGATGGTGCGCGACCAGTCCTCCTCGCCGTAGATGCGCGTCAGCGCCGCGGCGTCCAGCGCCTCGGCCGGGCCGTCGAAGACGATGCGGCCCTGGCGCAGCCCCACGATGCGCCGCGCGAACTCCTGCGCCAGCGCCACGTCATGGATGTTGACGATGGCGGCGAGGCCGCGCTCCTCGCACAGCTCCACCAGCAGCCGCATGATCTGGCGCGAGGTCTTGGGGTCGAGGCTCGCGGTGGGCTCGTCCACCAGCAGCAGGGCGGGGTCCTGCATCAGCGCGCGCACGATTCCCACGCGCTGGCGCTGCCCGCCCGAGAGCGCGTCCGCCCGCTTGTCGGCCATGTGCGCGAGGCCGACGCGATCCAGCAGGCGGAAGGCCTGCACCACGTCGCGCCGCGGGAAGCGGCGGAACCAGGCGGGCCAGAACCCCGTGTAGCCCAGCCGGCCGGAGAGCACGTTCTCCATGACCGAGAGCCGCTCCACCAGCGCGTATTCCTGGAAGATCATGCCCATGCGGCGGCGGGCGCGGCGCAGCCCCCCGCGGCCGAGGCGCGTGACCTCCTCGCCATCCAGGCGCACCTCGCCCGCGGTCGGCTCCACCAGGCGGTTCACGCAGCGGATGAGGGTGGACTTGCCGGCGCCCGAGGGGCCGATCAGCGCCATCACCTGCCCGGGCGGCACCTCGAGGTCCACCGCGTCGAGGGCGAGATCGCCCGTCGGGTAGCGCTTGGTCAGGCCCCGGAGCGTGAGGAGCGGGCGGGCATCGGGCGTCATGCCCGCCTCCTTAGCATCCGCGCCCCGTCACTGGCAGCGATACTGCACGCCCACCGCGGCGTCGGACTGGCGCACCACCTCCCAGTGCTGGCGGTAGGTGATGGGCAGGAAGCGCTGCATGGGCGGGATGGAGTTGCCGAACTCGCGCGCCAGCTCGCTGCCTTCCCAGTTGAAGGTGAAGAAGGCCTCGCGGATGCGCTCCTGGAGCTGCGGCGCGAGGTTGTGCGCGTAGCCGTAGCCGGTGGTGGGGAAGGTCGCGCTCTTGTAGATGGTGCGGAAGGCGTCGCGGTTCACCACGTTGCGCGCGGCCATGCGGAACAGCACCTCGTTGGCGATGGCGGCCGCCTCGTAGTCGCGGTTGGCCACGCCCATGATGCTGTTCTGGTGGCTGCCCGAGAAGGCGGCGCGGAAGTCGCGGTCGGGCAGCATGTTGAACTGGTCGCGCAGCAGCGCGGACGGCACGCGGAAGCCGGAGTTGGAGGTCTGGCTGGTGAAGGCCAGGCTGCGGCCGCGCAGGTCCTCCATGGTGCGGATCGGGCTGTCGGCGCGGACGATGATCTCCATCTCGTAGCCGAACTCGCCGGCGTTGGAGGCCATCACCGCGAAGGGCACGAAGCCCGCGCAGTTGACGGCGAGCGGCGTGCCGCCCGTGTTGAAGCCCGCGATGTGCAGGCGCCCCGCGCGCATCGCCTCGATCTGCGCGGCGTTGTTCTGCACCGCGAAGAACTGCGTGCGCTTGCCGGTGACGCGGGAGAGGTGGTTCAGGAAACCCTCGAAGACGCGGCGATAGACCGCCGGATCCTCGACGGGGGTGTAGGCGAAGACCAGCACCGGCGGGTCCACGATCTGGCGCGGATCGGTCGGCGTGTCGGCCACCAGGTCGCCGTCGCGGTCGCAGAAGCGGGCGTCGAGCGCGCCGCGCGGGCAGTCGGGCGCGGTCTGCGCCGCGGCGGGCAGCGCGAGGCCGAGGCCGCAGGCGGCGGCGAGAAGGGCGCGTCGGAACATGGCGTGTGCTCTCCCTGAAGGCGTCAGCGGCAGGCGTAGGACACGTTCATCGCCTGATCGATCTGGCGGATCACGGCCCAGTGCTCGCGGTAGGTGATGGGGATGAACTTCTCCTGCGGCGGCTGGCTACGCTGGAACTCGGCCAGCAGCGCCGTGCCCTCCCAGTTGAAGGTGAAGAAGGCCGCGCGGATGCGCTCGGCCAGTGCCGGCGCCAGGTTGTGCGCCACCCCGTAGGCCGAGGTGGGGAAGGTCTCGCTGCGGTAGATGGAGCGGATGGCGGCCGGGTTCACCGCATTGCGCGCCACCATGCGGTTCAGCACGGAGTTGGCGATGGCCGCCGCCTCGTAGTCGCGGTTGGCCACGCCCAGGATGGAGTTGTCGTGCCGGCCGGAGAAGGCGGTGCGGTAGTCGCGGTCGGCCACCATGCCGAAGCGGCTCTCCAGCAGCGCCGAGGGCGCCTTGAAGCCGGAGTTGGAGGTTTGCGCGGTGAAGGCGATGGTGCGCCCGCGCAGATCCTCGATGCGCTGGGCGGGCGAGTTGGCGGGGACGATGATCTCCATCTCGTAGCCATAGGCGCCCTCGCGGCTCGCCATCATGGCGAAGGGGCGGAAGCCCGCGCAGTTGACGGCGAGCGGGGTGGAGCCCGTGTTGAAGGCCGCGATGTGCAGCCGGCCCGAGCGCATCGCCTCGATCTGCGCGGCGTTGTTCTGCACCGCGAAGAACTGCACGCGCCGGCCGGTGACGCGCTGCATGTGGTCGAGGAACTCCTGCCAGACGCGGCGATAGACGGCCGGATCCTCCACCGGGGTGTAGGCGAAGATGAGCGTGGGCGGGTCCACGAGCTGGCGCGGGTCGGTCGGGATGTCGGCCACCAAATCGCCGTCGCGGTCGCAGAAGCGGGAGTCGAGCGCGCCGCGCGGGCAGTCCTGCGCCGCGGCGGGGGCGGCAAGGCCCAGGGCGAGCGCGACTCCGACCAGCCATCGGCGCGGAATCATGCGGGGCTTCCTTTCCGGCTCGTCATGCGGCGCGGCGATAGCCTGCCCCGGAGCGGATTTCTATTTCAACCGGATGAAACCATGCGGTCACAGCCAGCGCGCCGCGGCCCAGGCGAGCCCGGCCGGAACCGCGGCGAGCAGGGCGAGCAGCAGCGGCGCCTGCCAGCCCGCCCGCCGGCCCGTGAGGTGCGGCCCCAGCAGCAGCACGAGCGGGGCCGTGGCGGCGATCCAGTCCGCGGGGGCGCCGCGCGCGAGCACCGGCCCCGCCATCAGCGCCGCCAGCAGCGGCGCGAGGGCGAGGCGCCCGGGCTCGGCCATCGCCGTGCCGGCCAGCAGCAGCGGCAGGGCGGCGGCGGCCAGCACCAGCGCCAGCAGCCACCACGGCCCGGGCGTGGCCGCGGCCCAGAGCGCGGCGGCGAGCGCCAGCGCCGCCATCTGCCCGCGCCAGGGGCCCGCGCCCTCGCGGTAGAGCAGCGGCACGAGCAGCGCCAGCACGATCCAGACCGGGGCGGCGCGGCGGATGTCCTCCGGCCAGAGCGGCGCGCCGGCCAGCCACCAGCCCCCCGCCACCGCCCCCGCCAGCAGCAGCGCCAGGGCGAGCCAGGTGCGCGGCAGCGCGGCCAGCAGCAGCGCCGCCAGCCCCGCCCCCGCCGCCAGCAGGGGCAGGCGCTCGGGCAGTTGCCGGGGCGAGGCGCTGACCCCCCCCAGCGTCACCACGAAGCCGGCCAGCGCCGCGAGCGGCAGGGCGAGCCCCGCCCAGCCCGCGCCGCCCCGCACGCCGAGAAGGGCCGCGAGCCCGAAGCCCAGCAGCAGCGCCAGCAGCGCGCCCTCATAGGGCGCCAGCGAATCGAAGCTCATGGCGGGGAGCTTGCCCGAGCCCCGCCCCGCCCCGCTATGCTGCGCCGCGAGAGCCGGCCGCGCGCCGCAGCGCATGGCCCGCCGCAGCCTCGGGGAGTCGCATGGGCGAGACGCGCGTGAAGGTCTGGGATGGCTGGGTGCGGCTCTGCCACTGGTCCATCGTGCTGCTCGTTCCGGTGAGCTACCTCACCGCCCGCGCGCACAAGTGGGACTGGCATTTCTACTCCGGCTACACGCTGCTCACGTTGGTTTCCTTCCGCATCCTCTGGGGGCTGTTCGGCTCGGAGCCGGCGCGCTTCGCCACCTTCCTCAAGTCGCCCTTCGCCGCCCTCGCGCATCTCGCGCGCATCCGGCGCGAGGAGGGGCCGGACCGCGAGCTCACCCACAACCCCGCGGGCGGCTGGGTGGCGCTGGCGATGATGGCGCTGCTGCTGGCCCAGGCGGCGAGCGGCCTCTTCGCCTACGACCAGATCTTCACCTATGGCCCGCTCGCCCGGCAGGTGAGCGAGGAGACGCGCGACTTCGCGACCTCGATCCACATCCGCGTGATCAATGTGCTGCTCGGGCTGATCGCGCTGCACATCTTGGCGATCATCTGGTACCGGCTGATCAAGGGGCATGACCTGGTGCAGGCCATGATGATCGGCACCAAGCCCATGCCCGAGGGCACGCGCGCCCCGCGCATGGCCCCGCCGCTGCTGGGCCTCGCGCTGTTCGTTCTGTGCGCGGCGGTGGTGCTCTGGATCCGCAGCTTCGGGGATTACTAAGCCGCGCGCGGCGCCTATTCGGCCGCGATCTTCGCGCCCTCGCTCATGGCGAGCTTCAGCACGCCCTCGCGCGTCTGCGGCAGCTTGCGGCCGAGAAGCTGCTCGGCCACCTGGTTGCGCAGGATCTGCGCCGTGCCGCCGGCGATGGGGAACATGCGTGCGTCGCGCACCGCGCGCTCCATCGGGTTGTCGCGCGAGTAGCCGGCCGCGCCCCAGAGCTGCAGCGCCATGTTGGTGACCTCCACGGCGGAATCGGCGGCCAGCACCTTGGCGCGCGCGGCCATCAGCCGGTCGGGGAAACCGTTGGGCCCGGCGCTGGCCGCCGCCTGCCAGATCAGCGCGCGGCTCGCCTCCAGCTTGATGGACATGTCGGCCAGCATCCAGCCGATGCCCTGGAACTCCGCGATGGGCCGGCCGAACTGGCGGCGGCGCTGGGCGAAGGCCAGCGCATGCTCATAGGCGCCGACGGCGATGCCGAGCGCGGCGGTGGCCGCGCCCACGCGCTGGCCGTTGTAGGCGTCCATCAGCCTGCCGAAGCCGCGCTTGAACCCACCGGGTGCGCGCAGCACCATGTGGTCGGGCACCTCGAGGTCGCGGAAATGCAGCTCCGCCTCCGGCATGCCGCACAGGCCCATGGAGGGGATGCGCCGCGCCACCACGAGGCCGGGCGGGTCGTTCTCGCCCTCGCGCACGACGAGGAAGCCGCCGATGCCCTGCTCCACCCCGTCCTCGATGGCGCGGGCGAAGATCAGGTGCAGCTTGGAGACGCCGCCGCCCGTGATCCAGTGCTTCACGCCGTTGATGATCCAGCGGTCGCCGTGGCGGACGGCGGTGGTGGTCATCTCGGTGGCGGCGGAGCCGGCCTCGGGCTCGGTGATGCAGATGGCGGGCTTGTCGCCGGCGAGCACGAGACCGGCCGCGAGCTTCTTCTGCGCCTCGGCGCCGTAGGCCATGACGGCGCCGATCGCGCCCATGTTGGCCTCCACCGCGATGCGCCCGCACACGGCGCAGGCCTTGGCCAACTCCTCCACCACCAGCACCGCGTCGAGGTAGCTGCCGCCCTTGCCCCCCCATGCGCGCGGGATGGTGAGGCCCATGAAGCCCCCCTCCGTCATGCGGCGGACCATGGGCCAGGGATACTGGCCGGAGCGGTCCGTCTCGGCGGCCTGGGCGGCGGCCTCCTGCGCCATCTCGCGCGCCGCGGCGCGCAGGCGTTCCTGCTCGGGCGTCAGGCTGACCATGGGCGCTCTCCTCCGAGGCGCGCCTCCATGGTGGAGCGCGCCGCCGCGTCGAGTCTGAGCGCCGCGCCGAAGCGGTCAAGCCAGGCGCGCTCGGCGGGGCTGATCTCGCCCATGGCGACGAAGGCGGCGGCGTAGAGCTGGGCGGCGAGCATCGGATCGCGCGCGGCGCGGGCCAGCTCCTCGATGCCGGCGGGGCGGTCGAACTCGGCCAGCACGACATCGCGCTCGGGGCCGGTGAGGCCGGCGGCGTCGAGCTGCCTGGCGATGGCCTGGCGCTCCTCGCGGTCCAGCGCGCCGTCGGCCTTGGCGGCGGCGATCATGGCGCGGAGGATCAGCTTCGCCTCGGCCTGCTCGGCCAAGGGCGCTGGCGTGGCAGGGGCGGGGCGGGGCGCGGTGTCGGGCAGGCGGCGCGGCGGGGCCGGGGGCGGCACGGGCTTGCCGGGGGCGGAGTCGCCCGGGGCCGGAGGCGGCGGCGGGGCGGGGCGCTGGGACTTTGCCAGCGCCTCGGCCGCCACCGTGGCCAGCGCGCCCAGCGCGCGGCCGATCTGCCGCGTCTCGGT
>JBKBSR010000147.1:0-7638 GCA_046291055.1 Roseococcus sp. | reverse complement strand
CGCGCCGATTCCGACACGGGGCTCGGCCGGCTTCCGCTCGCCGAGACGGAGGCGCTGGTGGGGCAGGCGCCGGGCCTCGCCTCCATCGCGCCCTTCATGCTCTCCGGCGGGCCGGTGAGCGCGGAGGGCCAGGCGCGCTCCACCACCTTCCTCGCCGCGACCGAGACCCTCGCCGCGGTCGCGCGGGTGCGCGTGGCCGAGGGGCGCTTCCTCTCGCGGCATGACCGCTTCGAGCCCTTCGCGGTGATCGGCCCGCAGCTCGCCGAGAGCCTCTCCACGCCCTACAGCCGCATCCGCACCGGCTCCTCCATCCGCGTGGGGCGCTACGTCTTCACCGTGATCGGCGTGCTGGAGCCGAGCCTGCCCAGCCCCATGCTGCCGGCCGACCTGAACGACGTGCTGATCGTCTCCATCCCCAATGGCCGGCGCATCATGAGCCAGGCGAGCCTCGCCTGGGCGGTGGCGCGCAGCACGCCCGAGGCGGACCCGGAGGCGGTGGGCCGCGCGGTCGCGGCCAGCCTGCAGCCGCTGATGCGCGAGCAGCGCCTCTCCGTGCAGTCGGCCCGCGCGCTGCTGGCGGGGCTCGCCTCGCAGATGCGGCTGTTCACCCTGCTTCTGGGCGCGGTGGGCGCCATCGCGCTGGTGCTGGGCGGGGTGGGGGTGATGAACATCATGCTCGTCTCGGTGCAGGAGCGGCGGCGCGAGATCGGCGTGAGGCTCGCCATCGGCGCCACGCGCTGGAACATCCAGGCGCTGTTCCTGACGGAAGCCGCGGTGCTTTCCTTCGTCGGAGGGGCCTTCGGCGTGCTGCTCGGCATCGCCGGGGCCTGGGGCTTCGCGCAGTTCTCGGGCTGGCCCTTCGTGCTCTCGATGAGCGCCATCCCGCTGGGGGCGGGGGTGTCCATCGCCACGGGACTGTTCTTCGGCTTCTACCCCGCCGTCATCGCCTCGCGGCTCGATCCCATCGTGGCGCTGCGGACCGAGTAGGGGGCATCGGCCGGGCCGATCCGCGTGATCGCGGGCGCGGCCTCGACGACAGGCCGGGAATGATTCTCTTCTTCCCCCGTCGCCTCGTGCGCGCGGAAGAAGGAGTCCCCGATGACCGGCCATGCCTGGTTCGCCACCGCTCTCGTCGCGCTGGTCGCCGGCCACGCGTCGGCGCAGACCAGCACCACCCACACGGGCGGCTGCCAGCCTTTCCAGAACACCCAGTTGCGCTGCGCCTTGCATATCCCCTCGACAGGCAACCGCCTGTTCCTGGTGGACTTCATCTCGCGCGGCGATGGCCGGACCATCGGACAGGTCCAGGCCTGGCACAGCCAGTGCGGGCTGCCGGGCCAGCCCGGCCCCGTGATGGGTGTGGCGAACAGTTCCGGCACGCTTCGGCTGATGCAGCTTCCCACCTCGCTCATCTCCAACTCCTGCTTCGAGGTCTTCGTGTTCAACTGCCAGGAGGGCGGCCGCGCCGTGGCCTGCGAGCGCGGCTTCGCCACCGCGACCATCCGCATCGAGCAGCAGCCGCGCTGACGCCGCCCGCGCGGCCATCGGCCCGGCCGATCACGACCATCGCCCTGACCGCTGCACCTGGCGGGGCGGGCGGCACTAGAATGGCCGCGCTCCAGGAGAGGAACGCCCATGCCCCGCATCGCCCTGCTCGCCGCCGCCGCGCTCGCCGCGCTGGCCGCCGCCCCGGTCGCCGCGCAGCAGAGCGCGACCTTCACCGGCCCCTGCGAGGTGCATCGCGGGGACCAGATGCGCTGCGCGCTGCGCATCCCCATGGTCGGCAACTCCCACCTCGTCTCGCAGCTGGTCACGCGCGGGGACGGGAAGGTGACGGGCCAGGCCCAGGTCTGGCTCAGCGAATGCGGCCTGCCCGGCTCGGCCGGGCCGGTCTCGACCATCCAGAACACCAGCATGACCCATCGCCTGCGGCAGACGAACGTCACGGCGGTCGCGGTCACCTGCCCCGAGATCTTCGTGTTCAACTGCCAGGAGGGCGGCCGGTCGGTGCCCTGTCAGCGCGGCTTCGGCAACGCCACGATCCGCGTGGAGCAGCAGTCGCGCTAGCGGGAGCCGCGCGGCGGCTGAAGCAGGCGGGAGGGCCGCGGGTCGTCCTGCGCCGGGTCGCTCAGCGTGATGCGCCCCTGGCCCGTCGGCTCCACGAGGCGCGGCAGCGGCACGCCCTCGGCACGCTCCATGCTGGCCGCGCCGGGGCCCTGGCGCAGCACGGCGGGTTCGGCGCAGCCCAGAAGGGCGAGAAAGGGCAGGCCGGCGAGGAGCACGCGCATGGGCGCCGAGCATAAACCACCGCCCGGCCCCTTGCACGGGCGCGCGAGAGGTTGCGAAGCTGCCGCGATGGAGGCGCGTGTCACCCGCTGGCTGGTCCCGCTCCTCGGCCTCGTGCTGGCCGGGGCCCCCGCGGCGCATGCCCAGGCGCCGCCGGCGCCTGCCCCGCCCCGCCCGCCCCGCCCGCCCGCCGCCGCGCAGGCGCCCGCCGGGCTCGTGCCCCTCTCGCTGGCCGAGGCGGTGTTCATCGGCCTGCGCGACAACCGCGCCATCCGCAGCGAGTTCCTCCAGCGCATCTCCGACCGCTTCGCCCTGCGCGTCGCCGAGCGCGCCTTCGTGCCGCGCCTCGACGTGGCGGCCAACGCCGCGCGCAGCCGGGTGGGGCCGGTCAACGCCACGAGCTTCGCCGTGGGCCCCGTCGTCTCCTGGGACGCGCCCACGGGCGCGCGCTTCCAGCTCGCCTGGACCGCAAACCAGACCAACGTGCGCGGCGCGCCGCCGAGCAGCGCCGCGGGCCTCAGCGTCCAGGTGATCCAGCCGCTGCTGGCCGGCGGCGGGGTGGATTTCGCCATGGCGCCCGTGCGCATCGCGCGCATCGCCGAGAGCAACGCGCAGCTCCGCCTCAAGGGCAGCGTGATCGACCAGATCACCAGCATCATCACCGCCTACCGCGCGCTCGTGCAGTCGCAGGAGCAGCTTCGCATCGCCGAGGCCAGCCTGCGCCGCGCGCGCGAGCTGCAGGAAGTGAACCGCGCGCTGGTCAATGCCGGGCGGCTCGCGCAGATCGAGCTCATCCAGTCCGACGCCGCCATCGCCCAGCAGGAGCTCGCGCTGATCGGCGCGCGCAACGCCAACGAGCAGGCGCGGCTCGCGCTGCTGGTGCTGATGGGGCTCGACCCCGCCTCGCGCATCTGGGCGAGCGAGCGCCCCTCGGCCGAGAGCGTGCGCGTGGATCTGCGCCGCGCGTTGGAGACGGCCTACGCCAACCAGCCCGCCTATCTGCAGGCGCTGCTCGCCATCGAGATCAACCGCATCCAGCTCGACGTCGCGCGCAACCAGCGGCTGTGGGAGGTGAACCTCGTCGCCGGGGTGGGCCCGCAGGCGAGCTTCCCCAACCGCGACGTGCTGGACACCATCGGCGCGCTGACGCGCGTGCGCTCCGACTTCAACCTGGGGCTGGTGGTGAACATCCCCATCGGCCGTCTGCAGCGCGAGCAGGGCGAGGTGAACGCCACGGTGACGCTGCGCCAGTCCGAGCTCGCGGCAGAGCAGGCGCGCGACCGCGTGCGCCAGCAGGTGGAGGACGCGGTGCGCAACATCGAGGCGCAGCGCCGCCAGGCGGAGCTCGCCCGCCGCTCGCGCGAGCTCGCGCTCCAGCAGCTCGAGGCGGAGCTGGCGCGGCTGCAGGCCGGGCGTTCCTCCAACTTCCAGGTGGTGAACTTCCAGGCCCAGCTCCAGCAGGCCGAGAGCGCCGAGCTCGGCGCCGTCATCGGCTACGTCAACGCCCTCACCACGCTCGACCAGGTGCTCGGCACCACGCTGGAGACATGGCGGATCAGCCTGAACCAGCCCTGAGCGGCGCGCCGCCCGGCGTGCTCGACAGCCTCGCGGACGGGGTGCTGATCGTCAGCCCCGACGGGCGCATCCGCGCGCTCAACCGCGCGGGCGAGGAGATCCTGGGCGTGCCTCCCGGCGCGGGCCTCGGGGCCACGCTCCAGGCGCTGCTGCCGGAGGATGGCGGGGGCGACGAGTTCCTCGACCATGTGCTCGCCCCCATCACCGGCGAGGCGCCCGAAGGCGACCGCGTGACCTACACGCGCGAGGGGCGGGCGCGCCGCCTCTCCGTGCGCAGCCGCGCCTGGAGCATCCGATCGGGCCCCGACCAGGGCCGCACCCTGCTGACCGCGAGCTTCACCGACGTGACGGAGCTCGACCGCCTCGCCGAGGCCGAGCACGCGTTGAACCGCCGCCTCGCCGAGCAGAACGCCGCGCTGCAAGAGGCCTACCGCGACCTCGAGGCGGCGGCGGCGCGGCTGCGCACCCATGCGCGCCGGCTGCAATGGCTGCGCATGGGGGCCACGGGCCTCGTCTTCGCCGTCTTCGTGGGCGTGGGCGCCTGGTCCTGGCTCGGCACGCGCGACGAGTTCCGCGCCGTCGCCGCGCCGAGCGCGGGGGGCGATTCCCTCGTGGTGCAGACCCGGCCCGTCAGCGCGCGCATCGCCGTGGTGGGGGCGCTGGACGCGGGGGCGATGGTCAGCGTGGTCGGCCCCTTCGACGGGCTCGTGCGCGAGCGGCTGTTCCGCTACGGCGGCGCGGTGGAGCGCGGCGAGGTGCTGCTGCGCATGGACGTGGCGGAGGTGGAGGTGCGGCTGCGCGAGGCGCGCTCCGCCCTCATCCGCGCTCGCCAGCGCGTGGAGGAGCTGCGCGGCTGGGAGAGCGGCTTCGAGGTCTCGCGCGCGCGCCGGCAGGTGGCGGCGGCCGAGATGGAGGCGGCGGATCTGCGCACGCGCGTCGCGAACTCCGAGGGGCTGCTGCGGCGCGGCATCATCCCCGCCGAGGAGCACCGCAACCTGCTGCAGCAGCAGCGCACCCAGGATCTGCAGCTCCAGGCCGCCCGGCAGGATCTGGAGAGCACGCTCGCGCGCGGCGACCGAGAACAGCTGCGCATCGCCGAGCTCGAGCTCGCCAACGCCGAGGTGCGCGTGCGCGACCTGGAGCGGGACATCGCCAACGCCGCGGTGCATGCGCCCGTCTCGGGCGTGGTGCTGCTGCCGCCGCCCGCCCAGGGCGCGGGCAGGCCGGAGACGGTGGAGGTCGGCTCGCGCGTCGCGCGCGGGCAGACCATGTTCACCATCGGCGACCTGGAGAGCTTCCAGGTGCGCGCGCAGGTGGACGAGATCGACATCAGCCGCGTGCGCGTGGGCCAGCGCGTGAGCGTGACCGGCGACGCCTTCAGCGAGTTCACCCTGGCCGGCGAGGTGACGAGCGTGGCCGCCCAGGCGAGCAGCGAGCCCGGGCGCGGCGGCCTGCCCAGCTTCGGCGTGACGGTGCATATCCGCGGCATTCCGCCCGAGCAGCGCGCGCGGCTCGCGGTGGGCATGTCCGCCAACCTCTCCATCGTCACCTACGACAACCCCGAGGCGGTGGTGCTGCCGCCGGAGGTGGTGCGCGAGGGGCCCTCGGGCCGCTTCGTGCGGGTGCGCCAGGGGAGCGCGGTGCGCGAGGTGCCGGTGAGCATCGGCATCGCCACGCCCGAAGGCGTGGAGGTGCGCGGCGGGCTCTCGGCCGGGGATGTGGTGCTGCGCTGAGGCGCGGGGTAGGGCGCGGAAGGACTGTCCCCGGCGGGATTCGAACCGTCGCGCCGCAAGGCGCGCGGGGGATGGCTACGTGGGTTCGCCGCCCCTGTCGGGAAGGACTGTCCCCGGCGGGATTCGAACCCACGGCCCCAGGATTAGGAATCCTGTGCTCTATCCGGCTGAGCTACGGGGACACGCGGCGGACATACCACGCCGGCCGCCGCGCGGCGAGGGCTGGCGCGGGCCTTCCCTGCACCCCACTCTCCGCCCATGCCCGGCCCGATTCGCCCGCGCCTGCTGCTGCCCGAGGCGCCCGCTCTGGTCGCCGCGCATGGCCGGGCCACCCTGCTGACGCCGGACGGTGAGCTGCTGACGCTCCAGGGTCCGCGCATCGCCGAGGCGCTCTCGCGCCTGCCGCCGCCCCTGCTGGTGCACGCGCCCTCGGCGGCGCGCCGGCTCGATCTGCCGCCCTTCCTCGACGCGCTGGACCTGCTGGAGCTCTTCGCCTTCGCGCTTCCGGCGCGGCACGCTCCGCCCACGCCCCGCGGCCTCGCCCTCGCGCTGGAACTTCCGCCGCCGCAGGACGATGCGGCCGCCGCCGCCCTGCTGCCCGATCTCGCCGCGCGGCTGCTGCGCGCCCTGGCCGATGCGGCCACCACCCCGGCCGGCAGGGACGCCGCCGGCATGGCCGCGCAGCTCCGCACCGCGGGCTGGCCCTGGGCGGAGAGCGTGCTGGCCGCGCTCGCCGCGCCCGATGCACGCCCCAGCCGCGAGGCGTTCAAGGCCTGGCGCCGCCTTCCCGAATGGGAGGAGACGAGCCCGCCACCCCCGCCCGCCTCCCATCCGGTCGCGCCGCAGGAGGCGCGCCGGCGGCTGGCGGAGATGCTGGGCCCCGGCGCCGAGCAGCGCCCGCAGCAGGCCGATTTCGCCTCGGCCGCCGCGCTCGCCTTCGCGCCCAGGGAGGCCGAGGGCGCGCCCCGCATGGTGCTGGCCGAGGCCGGCACCGGCACGGGCAAGACGCTGGGCTACATCGCCCCCGCCTCGCTCTGGGCCGAACGCAACGGCGCGCCGGTCTGGATCAGCACCTACACGCGCAACCTGCAGCGCCAGATCGACCAGGAGCTCGCGCAGCTCTACCCCGATCCGGAGGAGCGCCGCGCGCGCGTGGCGCTGCGCAAGGGGCGCGAGAACTACCTCTGCCTGCTCAACCTCGAGGAGGCGCTGGGCCAGCTCAACCTGCGCGGGGTGACGCTGCCGCTGGCATTGGTGGCGCGCTGGGCGGGCGCGACGCGCGACGGCGACATCCAGGGCGGGGATTTCCCGGGCTGGCTGGCGGAGCTGTTCCCGCCCGGCGCCTTCGCGGGGCTCGCGGACCGGCGGGGCGAGTGCATCCGCTCCGCCTGCGCGCATTACCGCAAATGCTTCGTCGAGCACTCCATCCGCCGCGCGCGCAGCGCCCGCCTCGTCGTCGCCAACCATGCGCTGGTGATGGTGCAGGCGGCGCTGGGCGGCGGCGAGGACGGGCGGCCGCTGCGCTACGTCTTCGACGAGGGCCACCACCTCTTCGACGCCGCGGACAGCGCCTTCTCGGCCGCCTTCTCGGGAACGGAGGCGGGGGAGCTGCGGCGCTGGCTGCTGGGGGCGGAGGGCGGGCGGTCCCGCGCCAAGGGGCTGCGCCGGCGCATCGAGGAACTGGCGGGCGACATCCCCGAGCTGCTGCCGCCGCTGGAGGCTGCGCTGCAGGCCGCCCGCGCCCTGCCCGCCAGCGGCTGGTGGGCGCGGCTCGCCGAGGACAGCCCCGCCGAGAACCCGAGCGAGGCCTTCCTGCGCGCCGTGCGCGCCCAGGTGCTGGCCCGCGCCGCCGAGGACGAGGGCTACACGCTGGAGGTGGACCTCCACCCCGTCGGCGAGGCGCTGGCCGAGGCGGGGGCGGCGCTGGCGCGCGCCCTGGCGCGGCTGGAGGAGCCGCTGACCACGCTGCGCGACCGTCTCGACACACAGATGGAAGAGGGGGAGGAGGAGGGCGAGGCGGGCGAGCACATCCGCCTCGAAACGG
>JBKBSR010000146.1:0-7653 GCA_046291055.1 Roseococcus sp. | reverse complement strand
CGCGGCGCCTCCTGCGCCGGCCAGATCGAGCCGGGTTCGGGCTGCAGGGGCTCGGGCGCCGCGGCCACGCGGCCGCGCACCCGCTGCACCGTCAGGCTTTCGCTGGGCACGTCCACGCGCGCGCCGCCCCATTGCGGCCCGAAGCTGAAAGCGCCGAAGGCCGGACCGGGCAGGCGCGGCCCCTGCAGATCGGCGCAGGCGCCCAGGGCCAGCAGCAGCCCGAGCCCGAGCGCCCGCCCCGCCGCGCGCCGCCGCCGCCACACGCCCTCAAGCCCTGCCGTCATCGTCCGCACCATTCTCCCGTTGCGGCGCAAGATGCGCCCTCCCGGCCTGCGCCTCAAGGCGGCGAGAGGCGCCCCGGTTCGGCCGCGCCCTCCTTGCCGCCGGCATGGCGCAGCCCGGCCACCCAGTAGTCCCAGCCCGTGACGAGGGTGAGCGCCGCCGCCGTCCAGAGCATCAGTTCGCCGATGAGCCCCACGGGCAGCACGCCGAGGCCGAGCGCCGCCGCCCCCGTATCCCCCGCCAGCAGCGTGCCGAGCGCGCCCATCTGGAACCCCGTCTTCCACTTGGCGAGGCGGGTGACGGGCAGGCCGACGCGCAGCCCCGCCAGATATTCGCGCAGGCCGGAGACCAGGATCTCGCGCAGCATGATGACGATGGCGGGCAGCAGGGCGAGGTCGTTCAGCCGGTCGAAGCCCGCCAGCAGCATCAGCGCCGCGCCGACCAGGAGCTTGTCGGCGATGGGGTCCAGCATGCGGCCGAAATCGCTGGTGATCTGCCGCTCGCGCGCGATCTTGCCGTCGAAGTAGTCGGTGATGGCGGCGGCCGAGAACACCACGCAGGCCGCCATGTCGCCCCAGGGGGTCTGCAGCGCCACCAGCAGCACGAGCAGCGGGATGGCGAGAATCCGCGAGACCGTGAGCAGGTTGGGAAGGTCGAGGGGCACGGGCCTATGTAGCTTGCCCCGCCCCGGGATGAAAATGCTGGTGAATCCGCCGCGCCAGCGCCGGCCCCACGCCCGGGCAGTTCGCAAGGTCGCTCTCGCCGGCCTGCCGCACCCCGCGCGCGGAGCCGAAGTGGTGCAACAGCCGCCGCTTCACGGCCGGCCCCACGCCCGGAATGTCGTCCAGCTCCGACCTCGTGAGCGCCTTGGCCCGGCCCGCGCGATGCGTGCCGATGACGAAGCGGTGCGCCTCGTCGCGCAGCCGCTGCAGGTGGTAGAGCACGGGGTCGCGCGGCGGGAGCTGGAAGGGTTCGCGCCCCGCCATGTGGAACCACTCGCGCCCCGCGTCGCGGTCCGGCCCCTTGGCGATGGCGACCAGGGGAATGTCCTCGAGCCCCATCTCTTCCATCGCCGCGCGCGCCGCCGAGAGCTGGCCCGCGCCGCCGTCGATCAGCACCAGGTCAGGCCAGGAATCGCCGGCGCGCGCCGGATCCTCCTTGAGCGCGCGGGCGAAGCGGCGCTCCAGAACCTCGCGCATCATCGCGAAGTCGTCGCCGGGCTTGGCCTCCTTGATGGCGAACTTGCGGTAGGCGGATTTCACGAAGCCCTGCGGGCCGGCCACGATCATCGCGCCATAGGCGCTGCTGCCCATGATATGGCTGTTGTCGTAGACCTCGACGCGCTGCGGCGTCTCCGGCAGGTCGAAGACGCGCGCCACGCCTTCCATCAGCGCGGCCTGGGCGGTGGATTCCGCGAGGCGCCTCTCCAGCGCCTCGCGCGCGTTGGTCTCGGCGTGCTCCACCGCCGCACGCTTCTCGCCGCGCCGGGGCCGGTGCAGCTCCACGCGACGGCCGGCCTTGAGCGAAAGCGCCTCGGCGATGAGCGCGGCCTCCGGCGGCTCATGGCTGGTCAGCACCAGGGGCGGGGGCGGCAGCTCGTCGTAGAGCTGCGCGAGGAAGCTGCCCATCACCTCCTCGGGCGCGATGTCGCTCTTGGAGTGGGTCAGGAAATAGGGCCGGTTGCCGTTGTTGCGCCCGCCCCGGAAGAAGAAGACCTGCACGCAGGACTGCCCCGCCGCCATGTGCAGCGCCACCACATCGGCATCGCCCACGCCGTCGAGGTTGACGCGCGAGGCGCCCTGCACATGGGTGAGGCCGCGGATGCGGTCGCGCAGCGCCGCCGCGCGCTCGAACTCCAGCGCGGCGGCGGCGGCCTCCATCTCGGCGGCGAGGCGCTTCTGGATGGAGGGCGTCTCTCCCGCCAGGAACTGCTTCGCCTCCTCCACCAGCGCGGCATACTCCTCGCGCGAGATGCGCCCCACGCAGGGGGCGGAGCAGCGCTTGATCTGGTAGAGCAGGCAGGGCCGGTCGCGGCTGTCGAACACCGTGTCGCGGCAGGTGCGCAGCAGGAAGACGCGCTGCAGCGCCGTGATGGTCTGGTTCACCGCCCAGACGCTGGCGAAGGGCCCGTAGTAGCTCGCGCCCTTGCGCCGCTCGCCGCGATGCTTGGCGATCTGGGGGAAGGGATGGTCGTCGCCGACCATCAGCCAGGGATAGGATTTGTCGTCGCGCAGGACGATGTTGAAGCGCGGGCGCAGGCGCTTGATGAGGTTCGCTTCGAGCAGCAGCGCCTCGGCCTCGGAGGCGGTGGTGATCACCTCGATGCGGCGCGTCTCGAACACCATGCGCCGCAGCCGCTCGGGCAGGCGGGAGAGCTGCGTGTATTGCGCAACGCGCCGGCGGATGGCGCGCGCCTTGCCGACATAGAGCACATCGCCCCGCCCATCGAGCATGCGATAGACGCCGGGCGAGAGCGGCAGGCCCGGCAGCGCCGCCTCGAACACCGCCAGACCGGAGGCGGGGGCCTCCTCGGGCGCAGGGGATTCCGGTTCCTCCATGGCGCGTGGTTAGAGCATCCGGGGCGGTGGCGGGAACGCCCGGGTCGCGCCGCCGCCCATCATCCGCGCGGCCCTCACCATGCCGACGCATGGCATCCGCAGCCCGCCGGTGCTGCGGATGCGAACTGTCCACGGAATCTGTGGATAACCCTGTGGGCGAGGCGGCGGGCTTCGCCGTGGAGGCGGCGTTTCACCACGGCTTCGCTCGTTCTGCCCACGGATTGCGCAACGAGCCAAGCACTTGATTTTACACAAATCACTGTCCAGGCAACTGCCCAATTGCGGCATGATCATGAAGAAAGTGTTGACATCCCAGGACGTTCGCCAGGGCGAACACGCCCGGTGGATGATTTTCATGCAAGCCCGCCGCGCCGGGATTGACTCGCCCCATCAGCCGCGCCTGCGCTCGACCGTCACGCCCACGGAAGCAGCGTCGTGGAAGGCGTCGGGCTTTTCGATCGTGACACGCGCGCTGACCACGCGGGAGTCCGCCAGCGCCTCCATCGCCAGCCGTTCCGCCAGCGTCTCGACCAGCAGCACATGGCCCTCGGCCACCGCGGCGCGGGCGGCGTGCACGAGGCGCTCATAGTCCACCACCCGCGCCAGATCGTCCTCGCCGATGTCGGGGCCCGCATCCTCGGCCGCGAGCTCCATGTGGATCACCACGCGCTGCGGGGCGATCTTCTCGTGCGCGTGCACGCCCAGCCGCGCCTGGAGTTCGAGCCCGCGGACGAAGACATGGCGCAGGCGCGGCGGGCGGGTCATGCGGCCCGATAGCATGGGCGGATGCGGCGCTTCACCCCCCCCCCTCCGGTGGGCGCTCACTCCTCCGGGGCGGCCTCGGCCGTCGCGGGCGACCATTGCAGGTGCTGCCCGCCATCGAGGCAGAGGATCTGCCCGGTGACGCTGGGCAGGGCGAGCAGCGCAAGCAGCGCGCGCGCCACCTCCTCCGGGCTCGTGCCCCGGCGCAGCGGCACGGAGCGGCATTGCCGGTCGAACTGCTCCTGGCTCTGCCGCGGCGAGGGCAGGGCGGGTCCGGGGCCGATCCCGAAGACCCGGATGCGCGGCGCGAGAGCGAGCGCCAACTGCTGCGTCAGCGCCCAGAGCGCCGCCTTGGAGACGGTGTAGCTCACGAAATGCGGCGTGAGGGAGAGGACGCGCTGGTCCAACAGATTCGCCACCACGCCCTCGGCGCCTGCGGGAAGCCGCGCGGCGAAATGCTGCGTCAGCACGAAGGGCGCGCGCAGGTTGGGCTCCAGGTGGTGGTCCCAGCTCGCGCGGGTCGCGTCATGCCACTCGTCGCGCGCGAAGGTGCTGGCGTTGTTGACCAGCACGCCGAGCGGGCCGAGCCCCTCCGCGGCGCGGCCGAGCAGCGGCTGCACCTCCGCCTCGCGCGCGAGATCGGCCGCCAGCACTTGGGCGCGGCGGCCCATGGCGCGCAGCTCCTCGGCCAGCGCCTCGCCCGCCGCGCGGGAGGCATGGACATGCAGCGTCACGTCGAAGCCCGCCTGCGCGAGGGCGCGGGCCATCGCCGCGCCGAGGCGCTTCGCGCCCCCGGTGACGAGGGCGTGGCGGGGAATGGTCTCGGGGATGGGGAATGTCATGGCCGCGCCGCAGATGGGGGCGATGCGGCCGCGCGCAACCGCCTCATCCCCGGCCAAGCCGCCGCTCCGCCCAGGCCCAGAGGGCGAGGCCGGGCAGGTAGAGCGCGAGCTCGCGCAGCCGGCGCACCAGGGCGAGGGCGAGGCTCACCTCCGCGTCCAGCCCCATCAGCGCGCCGACGCCGAGATAGCCCGCCTCGATCACGCCGAGCCCGCCCGGCACGGCGAAGGCGAAGGCCGCCACCGCCTGCACCAGCGCCTCGATCACCAGCGCCTCCAGGAAGGAGACGGGCTGGCCCAGCAGCCACAGCGCGATCCAGATCTGCAGCGCGCCGAGGATGTTCGCCGCCATCTGCCAGGCGAAGCTGCAGGCGACGAGGCGCGGGTTGCGCCAGGCCCGGCGCAGATAGCCGTCGATCCGGCGCGAGCCCTCCGCGAAGCCCGCGATCCGCCCCTGGCTCACCCGCGCGAGCCAGGAGGAGAGCCGGCCGAAGGCGCGCGCGTTCTGCAGCGCGATGAAAGGGGCGGCCAGCAGCGCCCCGCCGAGCACGACACCGAGCGTCGCCAGCCAGCCCAGCGTGCGCCCCGTGGCCATCAGCAGCGCGAGGCCAAGCAGCGCGAAGCCGAGCTGCGCCAGCACCGAGAGCCCCATGTCGATCAGCAGCGAGCCCGCCGCCGGCCCCGGCCCCATGCCGCGCGCGCGCAGCAGCCGGTAGCAGGCGAGCTCTCCGCCCACGCGCCCCACCGGCAGCAGCGTGTTCACGCTCTCGCGGATCAGGGTGAGCTCGAGGATGATCCCCATGTGCGGCCGCTGCCGGCCCGGCATGCCCAGCGCCCAGGCCCAGCCATTGGCCGCCATGAACAGCCCATGCGCCGCCACCACGAGCAGCAGCCCCGCCCCGGCCGAGCCGAGCAGCGCCGCGATCTCGGCCAGATCCTGCTGCGCCACCAGCCAGATGGCGAGCGCGAGCCCCGCGAGCGCGAGCAGCCATCCGAGCCGGTTCACGGCCAGAGCATCGCCCGGTAGCCGCCGCGCGGCGTCCCGGCCAGGGCCTCGCGCGCCCCGGGATCGGTCAGCGCGGCGAGCTCGGCCACATGCGCATAGCCCGCCCCGCCGCCGCCGAAACCATCACGCGCGGCGGGGTGGAAGTAGAGCTCCGTCACGCCCTCGGGCAGCAGGGGGATCAGCGCGTTCAGCCGCGCCGCGGTGAAATGCCCGGACCAGGAATAGCCGAAGACCCGATCGGGCGCGCGCAGGCCCCAGTTGGCGGCACGCCGGCGCAGCACCGCGCACCATGGCCGCAGCGCCCATTCCGCGACGGGATCGCCCGCCGGGTCGGCGGCGCGGCGGATCGCCTGCGGCTCGTGCGGCAGGCGGATGCAGCGCACCCCGGCGCCGGCCGCCGCCTGCATCAGCGCCGCCGCGATCTGCGGGTGCAGGTGGTAGTGCTTGTGCGCGTTCACATGGTCGCAGACCAGGCCCGTGGCGGCGAAGCGCGCCATCTGCGCCTGCACCTCGGCCTGCAGCTCCGCCTGCGCGGCCGGCGAGAGGGCGAGCAGCACGCCCAGCGCGTGCATGTCGTCGCGGAAACGGCCGTTCTTCTGCACGAGGGAGGGGATCTGCGCGGGCGGCAGCACGGGGTTCCCGTCGGTCAGCGTCAGGTGCAGGCCGACGGCGAGGCCCGGGTTGGCGCGGGCGATGCGCACCGCCTCCTCAGCCCCCGCCTCGCCCATCATCAGCGAGGCGGCGGTCAGCAGCCCCTCGCGGTGGGCGCGCTCCACGCCCTCGTTGACGGCGCTGTGCAGGCCGAAATCATCGGCGGTGAAGATGAGGCGGCGCATGGCGCGCCGGGTTGTGTCAGGCCGCGGGGTGTTCGGCAACCGCCGGCGCGGCCCCGCTGTTGTCCACGCTGACGGGCACCTCGAAGAGGCGGATCTCCGGCTCGCGGCCGTATTTGGCGGTGACGCGCGCGCGCCATTCGGGGCCGTGCCCGGCCTCGGCGGCGGCGCGGCTCTCCCAGAGATAGCAGCCCCCCGCCTCGGCATGGGTGGGCAGGGCGCGGTGGATGTAGTGCTTGCGGATGAGGCCGGGCAGGGCGACGTAGTTCGGCGCCGTCTCGCGGAACATCGCCGCCGCCTGCGCCCGCGTGAGAGTCGCGGGCATGCGGAAGGTGACGAGGGCGAGGATCATGCGCGCGCCCCGTCGCCTCAGGCCGCGCGCGCCTTCGCGCGCTCGCGCAGGAAGGCGAAGAACTCCACCCCCTCGCGCAGGCGGCGCACCAGCATCTGCCGGTCGCGGATCATCTCGCCGCAGATCGCGGCGATCTTCGGCGCGCGGAAGTAGAAGCGCCTGTAGAAGGTCTCGACGCTGTCGAAGATCTCCTGGTGCGTCAGGTGCTGGTAGGCGAGCGGGGCGATCTGCACCCCATGCGCGTCCACGTAGTCGGTGTGCGCGGTGTCCAGCCAGCCTTCGCGCGCCGCCTGCTCGTAGAGGAAGGTGCCGGGATAGGGCGCGGCGAGGCTCACCTGGATGGTGTGCGGGTTGGTCTCGATGGCGAAGCGGATCGTCTCCTCGATCGTCTCCTTCGTCTCGCCGGGCAGGCCGAGGATGAAGGTGCCGTGGATGGCGATGCCGAGCTCGTGGCAGTCCTTGGTGAAGCGGCGCGCCACCTCGACGCGCATGCCCTTCTTGATGTTGTGCAGGATCTGCTGGTTGCCCGTCTCGTAGCCCACCAGCAGCAGGCGCAGCCCGTTGTCGCGCATCACCTTCAGCGACTCGCGCGGCACATTGGCCTTGGCGTTGCAGGACCAGGTGACGCCCATCCGCCCCAGGCCGCGCGCGATCTCCTCCGCCCGCGGCAGGTTGTCGGTGAAGGTGTCGTCGTCGAAGAAGATCTCCTTCACGTCCGGGAAGGCGTGGCGGATGTAGCGGATCTCCTCCAGCACATGCGCCACGCTGCGGGTGCGGTAGCGGTGCCCGCCCACGGTCTGGGGCCAGAGGCAGAAGGTGCAGCGGCTCTTGCAGCCGCGGCCCGTGTAGAAGCTGATGTAGGGGTGCTTGAGGTAGCCGATGAAGTATTTCCGGTGGTCGAGGTCGCGCCTGTACACCTCGGAGACGAAGGGCAGCTCGTCCATGTTTTCGAGGACGGGGCGCTCCTCGTTGTGGACGATCACGCCCTCGGCGTTGCGGTAGCTGAGGCCCTTGATGGAGG
>JBKBSR010000145.1:1820-7668 GCA_046291055.1 Roseococcus sp. | reverse complement strand
GGGGGGTGGGGGGGAGTTGAACCACACCCGGGGGGGGGGAAGAGCACGTTGCCCCCCCCCCCCCCACCACCTTCGCCGCCGCCCGGGCGGCGGGCCTTCCCGAGACCGCGGTGATCGTTCCGCGCATCGGCGAGAGCCTGCCGCTCTGATCGGGGCGCCGGTGCGCGGCCCTTGCCCGGGGCGCGGGCGCGCGGCAGGGTGCGCCGGCCCGGGCAGGTGGCCGAGTGGTTGAAGGCAGCGGTCTTGAAAACCGCCGTGGGGGCGACCCCACCGTGGGTTCGAATCCCACCCTGCCCGCCGAGGGCGTCCGGTGCGGTTCCGGTTCCCGATGCGCGCGGCAGGATGCGGCCCTATGGCGGCCGGCGTCACATCATGCGGCGCGCGCCGCGACGCTCCAGCCCCGGAAGGCCCTGCACCGCGTCCTGTGTCGGGAAAATGGCTCCGGCGGTTGGATTCGAACCAACGACCAACGGATTAACAGTCCGCTGCGCTACCGCTGCGCCACGCCGGATCGCCTAACGCGGGGCGTCTAGCAGAGGCTTCCCGGCAGCGCAACGGAGCCCCCGACAGGCCAGGATCGCATGATGACCGCGTGTCGGCCGCGAGGCCGATCGGCCCGCGTGCCGCAGGCCGGGCAGGCCGCCGCGATGGAGGTGAAGCTGGAGGTCCGAGGCGGAATCGAACCGCCGTAGAGGGTTTTGCAGACCCTTGCCTGACCACTCGGCCATCGGACCAGCCGCATGCTCTATCGGGCGGCGGGGCGCGCGGGTCAAGGCGCGGCTCGGCTTTCCCGCCATGCGCACGCGGCCTATAAGCGCGGCCGAGGACAGGCAGGACATCCATGATCGCAGCGCAGAGCCTCGCCGTGCACCCTGACCCGGTCGAGGATTTCGAGACCGCCCGCCGCATGATGGTGGACGGCCAGGTGACGCCGACCGGCGTGGCGGACCCCCTGCTGATCGGCGCGATGCGCGAGGTCCCGCGCGAGCGCTTCGTCCCCCCCGCGCTGCGCCATCGCGCCTATGCGGATGCGCCGCTGCCGCTCGCCCCCGGGCGCGCCATGCCGATCCCCATGGTGCAGGCGCGGCTGATCCAGGCGCTCGCGCCCCAGCCGGGCGACCGCGCGCTGGTGCTCGCCTCCGGCACGGGCTACGCGGCGGCGCTGCTCGCCCGCATGGGGCTGCTCGTCACCGCCGTCGAGCAGGAGGAGGGGCTGCTCTCCCTCGCCCGCCAGGGCTGCGACCTCGCGCTGCGGGAGAACCGCCCGGAGTTCCTGCAGGGCGACCCCGCCCAGGGCCATGCGCCCGGCGCGCCCTATCGCGCGATCCTGATCGAGGGCGCGGTGGCGCAGATCCCCCGCGCCGTGCGCGACCAGATGGCCGAGGGCGGCCGCCTCGCCTGCCTGCGCGTCAAGGACGGGCGGCTGTGCGAGGCGCTGCTGCTGCGCCGGGCCGGCGGCGGCATCGGCGAGACGGCGCTGTTCGAAACCCTGGCCGACCCCCTGCCCGGCTTCGCCCCGCCCCCGCGCTTCGCCTTCTGATGCGGGCGGCCGAATGGCCGGACGTATCGCGCACGCCGGGTTGGCGGGCGGCGGCGTGCCGAAACAAGGCTATACCAGCGGCGGCTCCGCCTTCCCCACGGGGCAATCACGGCGGCCACTGGTATGAGCGGCCGCGCCGCCGCGTCGCCGCCTATTCCAGGAAGCGCGCCGCCGCCTCGGCCAGCGCCGCCTCGCGCGTCCAGCGCGCCATGGCGCCTTTGGGAGGCAGGCCCGGCAGATCGGCCGGGCGCACGCCCTCGCGCAGCGCCTTCAGCGTGGCATGGATGGCCTGCGCCGCGGCCTGGCTCGGCGCATGGCCCTGCAGCGCGATGCGCACGCCGCGGCTGGCGAGGTAGGCGCGGTCGCTGATCTCCTCGGTGAGGGCGCCGAGCACCAGCGGCAGCCGCGCCGCCTCCGCCGCCGCGTCGAGTTCGGCGCGCGTCGTCACCCCGGTGAGGAAGATGCCGTCCACCCCCGTCGCGTTGTAGGCGCGGATGCGCGAGAGCGCGTCCTCGAGGCCGGTGACGCCCATCGCCCCGGTGCGGGCGAAGATGGCGAGGCCCGGGTCCATGCGCGCCGCCACCGCCGCGCGCATCTTGCCCACCCCCTCCTCCAGAGAAACGAGGCGCGGCGCGCCCGCGCCGAAGGCGCGCGGCAGCTCCGTGTCCTCGATGGAGAGGGCGGCGATGCCGGCCTGCTCCATCTCCTCCACCGTGCGCATCACGTTGAGCGCGTTGCCGTAGCCGTGGTCCGCGTCCACCACCACGGGAAGCTCCGCCGCGCGGGTGATGCGGCGGCACTGCTCGGCGAACTCGCTCAGCGTGATGAGGATGAGGTCGGGCGCGCCCAGTATGGCCAGCGCCGCCGTGCTGCCCGCGAACATGCCGAGCTCGAAGCCCAGCTCCTCGGCGATGCGCGCCGAGAGCGGATCGTGCACCGAGGCGGGGTGGACGCAGGCGCTCCCCTCCAGCACCGCCCGCGCCTTCTCGCGCCGCTGCCTGTAGCGCATCGCATGCCTCCCTGCCTTGCCCGGCCATCATGCCGCGCCTAGCGTCGGCACGGAACGGGAGGGGGCGCGCATGAGCGACAGGCTGAACGCGAACGAGCTGGATGGCGGCAAATATCTCTGCCTGCACGAGTTCGTGAAGGCGGCGAAGCTCAAGCTCAACGCCAACATCTGGGACTACCTGGTGGGCGGGACCGAGACGGAGACGACGCTCGCGCGCAACCGCCTGGCCATCGACACGGTGGCGCTGCGGCCGCGGGTGCTGAACGACGTCTCGAAGGTGGACGCCAGCGTGGCGTTCTTCGGCCACCGCATCCGCCTGCCCGTGTTCCTCGCGCCGGTGGGCTCGCTCGAATCCTTCGAGCCGGGCGGCGGCGCGAGCGTGGCGCGCGGCGCCGGCGCCTTCGGCGTGCCCTTCATGCTGAGCAGCGTCACCCAGCCCGGGCTGGAGGCGGCGGCGCAGGCGGCCTCCGGCCCGCGCGTGTTCCAGCTCTACGTGCGCGGCGGCGACGCCTTCGTGGACGACCACGTGAAGCGCGCCATGGACGCCGGCTACGACGCCTTCTGCATGACGGTGGACACGGCCCACTACTCGCGGCGCGAGCGCGACATCGCCAAGCGCTTCGTCAAGACCTGGCGGGCGGCGAACACGGGCATGGACCACCAGGCCGCGCTCTCCTGGCGCGAGGTGGCGCGCTTCAAGGACAAGCACCGCATCCCGCTCATCCTCAAGGGCATCGGCACGGCAGAGGACGCGGCGCTGGCGGTCGAGCACGGGGTGGAGGTGATCTACGTCTCCAACCATGGCGGGCGGCAGCTCGATGGCGGGCGCGGCTCCCTCGACGTGCTGCCCGAGGTGGTCGATGCGGTGGCCGGTCGCGCGAAGATCATGGTGGATGGCGGCTTCTGCCGCGGGACGGACATCGTGAAGGCCATCGCGCTCGGCGCGGACTGGGTGGGGCTCGGCCGGCTCTATCTCTATGGCCTCGCCGCCGAGGGCGCGGCGGGCGTCACGCGGCTGCTGGAAATCCTCGAGGACGAGTGCGTCAAGGCGCTGGGGCTGACCGGGGTGAACGGCTTCGGCGAACTCACCCGCGGCCATGTGCACCGCGGCGCGCCGCCGGTGGTCTGGCCGCATGTGCACAGCGCCTTCCCGCTGCTGCGCGAGGGGTATTGAGGGGGGGCGGCATGACATGCCGCCCGTCCCCCGCGCAGGGGTGGTGCGGCGGCTGCGCGCCAGAGCAAAGCCACGCCAGCGGCGGCGCCGGAGCTTGAGGCACCAGGAACGGCGGCCGCTGCCATGATCGGCCCGCACGGCCGCCGCCGCGCCCTCACCGCCCCGCCGGCAGCAGCCGCGGCGCCAGCCGCAGGAAGAGCAGCATCCCCAGCAGTTCCACCAGCGACTGCAGCACGATCACCAGCGCCGCCAGCGCCCATTCCGCCGGCAGCGCCAGCGCGAGCGGCAGCACCACGAAGGAGTTGCGCGTGCCCAGGCTGAACAGCACCGCCCGCCCCGAGGCCGCCTCCAGCCGCAGCGCCCGCGCCAGCCCCAGGCCGAGGCCGAGCGCCCCCAGCAGGAACAGCACGAACACCCCCGCCACCGCCGCGAGCCCCTCGAGCGCCCCCGCCAGCACCCCGCCCTGGCCGAGCGCGATGAGACACACCACGAGGGCGAGCAGCGGCACCGGCGCCGCCCCCATGGCGCGCAGCGCGGCCGCCCCCGCGGGCGCGCGCTCCGCCCAGCGCTCCAGCAGCCAGGCCAGCGCGAGCGGCGCGGCGATCAGCAGGCCGAAGACCAGCAGCAGCCGCCCCGCCGGCAGCGCGCCGAGCTCGCCCGAGCCGAGAAAGAGCCAGAGATAGGCCGGCAGCAGCAGCATCTGCGCGAGCAGCAGCAGGGGCGCCGCCGCGATCAACCCGGCCGCGTTGCCGCGCGCCAGATGGGTGAAGGTGATGGACCAGTCGGTGCAGGGCAGCAGCAGCACCAGCAGCACGCCGAGCCGGATGGCCGGATCGGCCGGCACCAGCGGCCAGAGCGCGGCCACCAGCAGCGGCACGAGCAGGAAGTTGCCGATCAGCAGCGCCGCGAGCAGCCGCGCATCGCGCGCCGCCTCGGCGATACGGGTCAGCGGCACCTGGGTGAAGGTGGCGAGCAGCAGCAGCGCCAGCACGGGCCAGAGCAGCGCCTCGGCGAGGGCCGCGAGCCCCGGCGCCATCCCCCCCGCCCCCAGGCCGAGCAGCACCGCGGCGAGGTAGATCCAGACCTGGAGGCGCTCCAGCGCCGCGCGGTCGGGCCAGGTCACGCCACCCCGGCGCGCAGCAGGTCATGGAGGTGGAGGATGCCGATGGGCCGCCCCTCCTCCACCACGAAGAGGCTGGTGATCTTGCGCTCGTTCATCTCGGCCAGCAGGTCGGCGGCCCAGGCATCGGGCGGCGCGGTGCGCGGGGCGCGCGTCATCGCCGCCTCCACGGGGCTGTCCAGGCCCAGCGCACGCTGGAAGGCCCGGCGCAAGTCGCCATCCGTCAGCAGCCCCAGAAGCCGCCCCTCGCCGTCCAGCACGCCGGTCACCCCGAAGCGGCCGCGCGTCATCTCGATGATCGCCTGCTGCAGCGTGGCCCCGAGCGGCACCAGCGGCAGCGCCTCGCCCGCGTGCATCAGATCCCGCGCGCGCTTCAGCCGCGCGCCGAGCTTCCCGCCCGGATGGAACTCCCGGAAGCGCTCGGGCGAGAAGCCCCGCGCCTCCAGCAGGCACATCGCCAGAGCATCCCCGGCGGCGAGCTGCATCGTCGTGCTGGTGGTGGGCGCGAGCCCGTTCGGGCAGGCCTCCGGCATGCGCGGCAGCGCGATGCAGGGATCGGCCGCCCGCCCCAGCGTGCTCTCGGGCCGGGAGGTCAGCGCGATCAGCGGCACGCGGAAGCGATGGGCGTAGGCGATGATGTCGGCCAGTTCCGGCGCCTCGCCCGACCAGGACAGCGCCAGCACCGCATCCTCGGGCCCGATCATGCCGAGGTCGCCGTGGCTCGCCTCGGCCGGGTGCACGAAATGCGCGGGCGTGCCGGTGGAAGCCAGGGTGGCCGCGATCTTGCGCCCCACATGGCCGGACTTGCCCATGCCGGTGACGATCACCCGCCCCGGGCGGTCGAGAATCAGGGCCACCGCGCGCAGCAGGACATCGCCGAGTTCGCCCGCAAGGGCGGCGTGCAGCGCCTGCAGCCCCTCCGCCTCCAGCGCCACGGTGCGCGCGAGCGTCGCGGGACGAAACAACGAATCGACCGAACACCCCACCACCCACCCAGCCACCCAA
>JBKBSR010000145.1:0-1810 GCA_046291055.1 Roseococcus sp. | reverse complement strand
GCGAGTGTCGCGCGCCGCGCCGCGGCCTCGGCCGAACCCGCGCCCGGCGCCTCAGGCATCGAAGCCCTTCACCAGCGCGTCGATCGCCTGCAGCCGGGCGAGCAGCGCCTCGAACTCGCGCAGCGGCACCATGTTCGGGCCGTCCGAGGGCGCGTGGTCGGGGTCGGGGTGGGTCTCGATGAACAGCCCCGCGACCCCCACCGCCACGGCGGCCCGCGCCAGCGTCTCCACGAACTCCCGCTGTCCGCCCGAAGCCGCCCCCTGCCCGCCCGGCTGCTGCACCGAATGGGTCGCGTCGAAGATCACGGGCAGCCCCGTCTCGCGCGCCATGATGGGCAGGGCGCGCATGTCGGAGACCAGGGTGTTGTAGCCGAAGGAGGCGCCGCGCTCGGTCAGCAGCACGCGGGGGTTGCCGGCCTCGGTGATCTTGGCCGCCACATGCTTCATGTCCCAGGGCGCGAGGAACTGGCCCTTCTTGACGTTCACCGCCCGGCCCGTGGCGGCGGCGGCGAGCAGCAGATCCGTCTGGCGGCAGAGGAAGGCGGGAATCTGCAGCACGTCCACCACCTCCGCCACGGGCGCGCATTGCGCCGCCTCGTGCACGTCGGTGAGCACGGGCAGGCCCAGGCTCTCGCGGATTTCGGCGAAGACCGGCAGGGCGGCGGCAAGCCCCATGCCGCGCGCCGCCCGGCCCGAGGTGCGGTTCGCCTTGTCGAAGCTCGTCTTGTAGATCAGCCCGACGCCCCGCCGCGCGGCGATCTCGCGCAGCGCCGCGGCCGTCTCCAGCGCATGCGCCCGCGACTCCATCTGGCAGGGGCCGGCGATCAGCGCGATGGGCAGCCGGTTGGAAAAGCGGACGGAGCCGCCCGCGCCCTCCACCGTCACGGTGGCCTGGTTGTGCTCCATGCCGGCCCGCCTAACCGCTTTGCCCGCCCGCCACAAGCGGCGCGGCCGCACCCCTGCCCCGCCGCGCCGGGCTTGCCGGCGCCGCGGATTCCGGCAGAGGCTTGCCGGGCCGGCGCGCCCAGCGCCCCCCTTTCCGTGGACCCATCCATGACCCCCGAAGGGCGCCTCGCCGCCGCGATCGACCTGCTGCACGCCGCGCTGGAGGCGCCCCGCCGCCCCGCCGACGCCATCGCCGCCGAGTTCTTCCGCGCCCGCCGCTACATCGGCGGGAGCGATCGCCGCGCCGTCTCGGACCTCGCCTGGGGGGTGCTGCGCCAGCGCCTGCGCCTCGACTGGTGGCTCGCCCAAGCCGGCGCGCGGCCCACGCCGCGGCGGCTCGTCCTCGCCCATCTGCTGCTGGCGGAGGGGCTTGCGCCCGCGGCCGCCGCGCGGCGCTTCGAGGGCGGACGCTACGGCGCCGGCGCGCTGGATGCCGAGGAGCAGCGGCTTGCCCAGGCGCTCGCCGGCAAGCCGCTGATCGGCAAGGAGATGCCCGAGGGCATCCGCCTCAACCTCCCCGCCTGGGCGCTGCCCGGCCTCGCCGCCCGCTTCGGTGCGCGTCTGGCCGAGGAGGCGGCGGCGCTGGAACAGGCGGCCCCGCTCGACCTGCGCGTGAACCGGCTGCGCGCGACGCGCGAGGCGGCGCGCGCCGCCCTCGCCGCCGAAGGCTTCGCCCCCGAGCCCACCCCCTTCGCGCCCCACGGGCTGCGGCTGCGCGGCCGCGCCGCCGTGACGGGCAGCGCCACCTTCCGCGAGGGGCTGGTGGAGGTGCAGGACGAGGGCAGCCAGCTCATCGCCGCCCTGGTCGGCGCACGGCCGGGCATGCGCGTGGCGGACTATTGCGCGGGCGCGGCGGGCAAGACGC
>JBKBSR010000144.1:0-7675 GCA_046291055.1 Roseococcus sp. | reverse complement strand
CCCTCGCGGGCGATGCCACCGGGCCGGCCTGGACGCAAGTCACGGCTCCTTCATGCGCGCCGGGGGGGCCGGCGCGGCGCCTCAGCGGCGCGCGAAGAAGTGGTTGAAGCTGCGCACCGGGCTGACCTCGTAGCGCAGGAAGAAGTTGCCCACGCGGCGGCACCACTCGCGCTGGCTGTCGCAGACCTTCTTGAAGAAGGGGCCGGCGGCGGGGCTCGAGTTGTCGGCCTCCAGCCGCGCGATCACGCGGTCCCAGGCGGCGAGCTGCGCGTCCAGGATGGCCGTCGGCGTGGTGCGGACGTTCACGCCCTGCTGCTGCTGCATGGCCAGAAGATCGGCCGAGTAGCGGTCCTGCAGCTTCCAGGACATGTCGGCCGAGGAGGCCTCGGCGGCGTGGCGGATCACCGCCTGGAGCTCCGCCGGCAGGCCCTCGAAGCGCTGGCGGTTGAACAGCACCTCGAAGGTCTCCACCGCCTGGTGGTAGGATTGCAGGTAGAAGTTCTTCGCCACGTCCGGGAAGCCCAGCACGCGGTCGGAGGAGGGGTTGTTGAACTCCGCCGCGTCGATCACGCCGCGCTCCAGCGCGGGCACGATCTCGCCGCCGGGCAGCGCCACCACGGCCGCGCCCATCTCCTGGAACAGGTCGGTCGCGAGGCCCACGGTGCGGTAGCGCAGGCCGCGGATCTGCTCCACCCGCTCGATCGGGTTGCGGAACCAGCCGAGCGGCTGCGTGGGCATCGGGCCCGTCTGGAAGCCGACCACGTTCATCCGCAGGATGTCGTGCATCAGCTCGCGGTAGAGCGCCTGGCCGCCGCCATAGTAGAACCAGCCGAGGAACTGGTTGGCGTTGCCGAACCAGGGCGGGGTGGTGCCGAACAGGCTGAAGGCGCGGTTGCGGCCGAACCAGTAGGCGGAGACGCCATGCCCGCCGTCCAGCGTCCCGGCATGCACGGCGTCCAGAAGCTGGAAGGCGCCGACCACCGCGCCCGCGGCGAGGAGTTCGAGCCGCAGCCGGCCGCCCGCCATGCTGTTCACGCGGCTCACGAAGTCGCCGGCGAACTCGTGGAAGATGTCGCGCTGCGGCCAGGTGGACTGGAAGCGCAGCGTCACCGTCTGCGCGCGGCTGACCTGGGGAGCGGCCAGAATGGCGGCGCCCGCGGCCACGGCCCCGGCCTTCAGCAGGCCACGGCGGGCCGGCGCATGGGTGGTGTCGGTCATGATTCCTCCCTGCAACAAGGTGCCCATTCAGGCTGTCCCTGGCAGCGATTAACCAATGCATGGCCCAGTTGCAACAGCGACCGCCACCGGCGCGGATTCTGCGATGCAGGGCGCGAGTTTCCTTGACTCACGCCGCGGTCGTGTCAAACGGGCGTCATGCCAGGAGCCTGCCGCCATGGATGAGGGTCCGCCCGGTGTGGTTCTCACCCGGGCGCCCGGCCGCGCGGCCGCCGGTGAGGCCGGCTACGCGCTCGATTCCTCCGCCGGGCATCTGCTGCGCCGGGCGCATCAGCGCTACCAGGCCGTGTTCCAGGACTGCGCCGCCGGGCTCGGCCTCACGGGGCCGCAATTCGCCGCCCTGCTGCGCATCGCCGAGCGCGGGCGGGTGACGCAGAACCTGCTGGGCCGGCTCGCCGCCATGGATTCCGCCACGGTGCAGGGCGTGGTGCGGCGGCTGGAGGCGCGCGGGCTTGTCGACGGCGCGCGCGACCCGCTGGACCGCCGCGCCCGGGTGCTCACCATCACCCCGCACGGCGCGCAGGTGCTGCGCGTGGCCATGGAGGCGGGGCGCCGCGCCAATGAGGCGCTTCTCGCCCCCCTCTCGGAGGGCGAGCGCCGGCAGTTCCTCGCGCTTCTCCAGCGCCTCGCCGCGACGGGCGGGTGATGCTGCGGGCGGCCGCATGGTCCCAGGTGTCGCGCGCGGGGTCGGCATGGCGGCTGGGCGGCGAAACACAACCAAACCAGCGGCCGCGCCGCCGTCGCACGGGTCACGGACAGCGGCCGCCGGGTTGAGCCTCAGCCGCGCGTGGCCAGCAGCGCCGCCGCCAGATCCTCGCCCGCCCAGCCCACCGACTTGAACAGGGTGATCTGCGCCGGATCGCTGCGGCCCGGGTGCGCGCCCCGGCAGAGCTCGGCGAGCTCCGCCACGACATGGCCCTCGCTGATCGCGCCCTCGGCGATGGCCTGCACCACATCGCCCGCCTCCGCGAGGCCGCCCGTCCGGGTGTCCACCACGCACAGCGCGCGGGCGAGCGCCTCGCCATCCGCCTCGCGCATGTCGGGCCGGTAGGCGCCCACCAGATCGAGGTGCTGGCCGGGCCGCAGCGCCGCACCCCGGATCAGCGGCTCGGTGGCGAGGGTGGCGGCGCTGATCACGTCATAGCCCTCGGGCGCGATGTCCGGCACGGGGCGGGCGTTGAGGCCATGCGCGCGCAGCCGCGCGGCCAGCGCCTCGGCCCGCTCGGGCCGGCGGGCCCAGATCGCCGTCTCCTCCATGCCGTAGGCGTCGTGGAAGGCCTCGGCGAGCGCGGCGGCCACCCTGCCCGCGCCGAGCACGAGATGCCGCCGCGAATCGGGCCGCGCGAGGAAGCGCGCCGCCAGCACCGAGGCCGCAGCGGTGCGCCGGTCGGTCAGTTCCCCGCCGTCGAGCAGCGCCACCGGCGCCCCCGTCACCGCGTCCGAGAGCAGGTATTCCGCGTGCACGGCGGGCAGGCCGCGCGCGGCGTTGCCGGGCGCGACATGCACGATCTTCACGCCCGAATGGCCGAGGCCGATGGCGGGCATCAGCAGCAGCGTGCCCCCCTCGGGCAGAGGGTGGCGATGGCGCAGCGGCGCCTCGCAACCCTCGGCGAAGACGGCGCGCAGCGCCTCGACGAGCGGCCCCCAGGGCAGGGCGGCCGCCACGGCCCGCCGGTCCATCTGACGCATCTGTCATCTCCCACGCCGCGATTGATCGCGCGGCTCCGATAGCGCAGCATCCGCGGGTGAACGAGAAGGCGGCGCGATCCAGCGCGCCGGAGGTTCGAGGGAGTTTCGCGAATGCAACCGATCCTGCGTCAACTGACGGCCGCCGCCGCCGTCGCGCTCGGGCTGGCCGCGGCCCTGCCGGCCATGGCCCAGGCCCCGGCCCAGGCGCCCGCCGCCGCCCCGCCCGCCAACACGCTCGACGCCATCCGCGCGCGCGGCACGCTGATCTGCGGCGTGAACACGGGCCTCGCCGGCTTCGCCCTGCCCGACAGCCAGGGCGTGTGGCGCGGCTTCGACGTGGACTACTGCCGCGCGGTGGCCATCGCGCTGTTCAACGACGCGAACCGCGTGCGCTTCGTGCCCACCACCGCCCAGGTGCGCTTCACCGCGCTGCAGTCGGGCGAGGTGGACATGCTCAGCCGCAACACCACCTGGACGATGAGCCGGGACACCTCGCTCGGCTTCGACTTCACGGGCATCAACTTCTATGACGGGCAGGGCTTCATGGTGAAGCGCTCGCTCGGCGTGCAGAACGCCCGCCAGCTCGACGGCGCGACCATCTGCGTGCAGCCGGGCACCACCACCGAGCAGAACCTGGCCGACTGGGCGCGCGGCAACCGCATCAATATCCGCCCCGTGGTGATCGAGCGGCTGGAGGACAACATCGCCGCCTACAATGCCGGCCGCTGTGACGCCTACACCACCGACGTCTCGGGCCTCGCGGCCATCCGCGCCGTGCAGTCCAACCCGAACGACCACGTGATCCTGCCCGACGTGATCAGCAAGGAGCCGCTCGGCCCGCTCGTGCGCCACGGCGACCAGCGCTTCGCCGACCTGCTGCGCTGGATCCATTTCGGCCTGCTGACGGCCGAGGAGTTCGGCATCACCTCCCAGAACGTGCAGCAGGCGCTGGCGAACGATCCGCGCCCCGAGGTGCAGCGGCTGCTCGGCCGCACCGGCGATCTCGGGCGGATGCTCGGCGTGGACAATGCCTGGATGTTCAACATCATCCGGGGCCTCGGCAACTACGCCGAGATCTTCGACCGCAACCTGACGCCGATCGGCCTGCAGCGCGGCCGCAACGCGCTGTGGACGCAGCCGGGCGGGCTGCAGTACTCGCCGCCCTTCCGCTGAGAGGCGCTTGAACCGGGCGGGGCCCGCGCGCCCCGCCCGGCCTTGCCCGCGACGCGCAACGCCGCCCGCGGATTCGCATACAGGGACAGGCAAGCAGAATGTCAGCAGCATCCGATGACCCGCGCTATGCGCGGCAGGCGCCGCGCCGCCCCTTCCGGCTCTCCTGGGCCGATGAGCGCGTGCGCAACCTGGTCTGGCAGATGCTCGTCGTCGGGCTGGTGGGCGGCCTCATCTACTGGCTGTGGTCCAACACCGTCCACAACCTCGAGGTGCGGCGAATCGCCACGGGCTTCGACTTCCTGGGCCGCGAGGCGGGGCTGCCCATCGCCGAGAGCCTGATCCCCTACGACCCATCCATGACCTATCTGCGCGCGCTGACCGTGGGCGTGCTGAACACGCTGAAGGTGGCGCTGGTGGGCATCGTGCTGGCCACCATCCTGGGCACCCTCCTCGGCATCGCGCGGCTCTCGCGCAACTGGCTCGTGGCGAAGCTGGCCTACTGGTATGTCGAGATCGTGCGCGACCTGCCGCTGCTGCTGCAGCTCCTGTTCTGGTACGCGCTGCTGCAGGGGCTGCCGGGGCCACGCCAGGCGCTGAACCCGATCGAGGGCGTCTATCTCTCCAACCGCGGCCTGAAGCTGCCCTTCTTCGTGTGGGAGAGCGCGCATTCCTGGGCGCTGCTGGCCTTCGTGCTGGGCGCGATCGCCACGCTGCTCTACCGCCGGGCGATGCGCGCGCGGCAGATGCGCGACGGCGCGCCGCGCCGCGTCTGGCCCTTCGCGCTGCTGGCCATGCTGGGCGCGCCGCTGGCCGTGTGGGCCGCAATGGGCGCGCCCTTCACGCCCGACGTGCCGGTTCTGCGCGGCTTCAACTTCCGCGGCGGCGTGGACGTGAGCCCGGAGTTCTTCGCGCTGCTGCTCGGCCTCACCCTCTACACGGCGGGCTTCATCGCCGAGATCGTGCGCGCCGGCATCCTCGCCGTGCACCAGGGCCAGTGGGAGGCGGCGCAGGCGCTCGGCCTGCCGCGCGGCAAGGTGATGAGCCTCGTCGTGCTGCCGCAGGCGCTGCGCGTGATCATCCCGCCCATGACCTCGCAGTTCCTCAACATCACGAAGAACAGCTCGCTCGCGGTCGCCATCGGCTACCAGGACATCGTGAGCATCGCCAACACCACGCTGAACCAGACCGGCCAGGCCATCGAGGGCATCGCCATCATCATGCTGGTGTATCTGACGATCAGCCTCTCCATCAGCCTGTTCATGAACTGGTACAACGCGAAGATCGCGCTGGTGGAACGGTGAGGGCCGCCCGATGACGACCAGCGCCCGCCTCCGGATCTCCGGCCGCACGGCAGCCGGCGCCGCCCGGCCGATCTCCCCACCCGCGCCCCGGCGGCGCGGCGAAGCCGAGGCCGCGGATGCGGCCGCCCGGCGCCCGAGGGCATGACACCATGAGCGACATCACCGCCCCCGCCGCCCCCGCCGCCCTCTCCGCGCCGCGCCAGGCGCCGGTGCGCCTCGCCGGCCCGATGGCCTGGATGCGGGAGAACCTGTTCTCCTCCTGGTGGTCCACCGCCGTCACGCTCGTCCTGGCCTATCTGCTGATCCGCTACGCGCTGAGCTTCGTGGACTGGGCCTTCGTCAACGCCATCTGGGCCGTGCCCACCGGCGCGAACGGGCTGCCCGACACCACCGCCTGCCGCAACAACCCGGGCGGGGCCTGCTGGGCGGTGATCACGGAAAAGCACCGCTTCATCCTGTTCGGCACCTACCCCTTCGACGAGCACTGGCGGCCCATGCTCGTCTGCGCGCTGTTCGTCGGACTCTACATCGTCTCGGCCATGCGCCGCTTCTGGAACTGGCGCATCGTGCCGATCTGGCTGGGCACGCTCACCGTCATCGGCATCCTGATGTGGGGCGGCGTGTTCGGCCTGACCTATGTGCCGCAGGAGCGCTGGGGCGGGCTGCCCATCACGCTCATCCTCGCCACCTTCGGCCTCGCTTTCGCCTTCCCGCTCGCCATCCTGGTCGCGCTCGGGCGGCGGTCGAAGCTGCCGGCCATCAAGGCGATCTGCGTGCTCTACGTGGAGCTGATCCGCGGCGTGCCGCTGATCTCGCTGCTGTTCATGGCGAGCGTGATGTTCCCCCTCTTCCTCCCCGAGGGCATGAACATCGACAAGCTGCTGCGCGCACAGATCGCCATCATCCTCTTCGCCGGCGCCTATCTGGCCGAGGTGGTGCGCGGCGGGCTGCAGGCTCTGCCCAAGGGCCAGTACGAGGCGGCGGACGCCCTTGGCCTGTCCTATTGGAAGAAGACGCTGCTGATCGTGCTGCCGCAGGCGCTGCGCCTCGTCATCCCGCCGCTGGTCAACACCTTCATCGGCTTCTTCAAGGACACCTCGCTGGTGCTGATCATCGGCATCTTCGACCTGCTGACGGCCGGCAAGACCGCCATCATCGAGCCGCAGTGGCAGGGGTTCGGGGTGGAAGTTTACGTCGTGCTCGGGATCATCTACTTCATTTTCTGCTTCGCGATGTCCAAATACAGCGCGGGGCTGGAGGCGGAGTTCAACCGCCACCGCCGGCGATAGAACCGGCGGACGCCAAACACAGGGGCCGTTTCACTCTTTCGCTCGGGAGCCGACCGAAGCCATGTCCGCCGCCGAAACCCTCGCCTCCTCGGTGCGCGCCGACGCGCCGCCCGCCATCCTGCTCGAGCGCGTGAACAAATGGTTCGGCGCGCTGCACGTGCTGCGCGACGTGTCCATGCAGGTCGCCACCGGCGAGCGCGTGGTGGTCTGCGGCCCCTCGGGCTCGGGCAAATCCACCCTGATCCGCTGCATCAACCGCCTGGAGGAGCACCAGGAGGGGCGCATCGTCGTGGACGGCATCGAGCTGACGGACGACCTGCGCAGCCTCGACGCCATCCGCCGCGAGGTCGGCATGGTGTTCCAGTCCTTCAACCTGTTCCCGCACCTCACCATCCTCGAGAACTGCACGCTGGCGCCCATCTGGGTGCGCAAGATGCCGAAGAAGGAGGCGGAGGAGCTCGCCATGGAGTTCCTCACCCGCGTGCGCATCCCCGAGCAGGCCCACAAGTATCCGGGCCAGCTCTCCGGCGGGCAGCAGCAGCGCGTGGCCATCGCCCGGGCGCTGTGCATGAAACCCAAGATCATGCTGTTCGACGAGCCGACCTCCGCCCTCGACCCCGAGATGATCAAGGAGGTGCTGGACACCATGGTGATGCTGGCCGAAACCGGCATGACCATGATCTGCGTCACCCACGAGATGGGCTTCGCCCGCCAGGTCGCGGACCGCGTGGTTTTCATGGACCGCGGCGAGATCGTGGAGCAGGGCGCGCCGCAGGACATCTTCGGCAACCCGCGGACCGAGCGGCTGCAGCTCTTCCTCAGCCAGATCCTGCGGGGGCATTGACCGGCCGGGCTTGCGCGGGCGCAAGGCAGCCATGCGACCCGATGCTTTGAATGGCGCGGGGGGGGGGGGGGGGGGGGGGGGTCGTTTTTTCCTGGGGGGGTGGAGGGGTTGTAAGAGGGGGTGGACCGGGCAAGAGCCCCATC
>JBKBSR010000504.1:0-1634 GCA_046291055.1 Roseococcus sp. | reverse complement strand
ACCAGCCGGTCGGCCTCGGCGCGCGGCATGGGCAGCAGCCGCGCCGGGCGGCCCTCGGCCTGCGCCACGGTCAGCGGCCCGGCCTCGGCCAGCGCGGCGGCGAGGGGGGAGAAGGCGTCGCCCTCCCGCGCATGCTCGACGCCGTCCGCGACATAGAGGCTCGCGATCGCGCCTGGATGGGCGCGGCGGAAGGCCGCGAGGGCGGCGAGCGCGGCCTCGCGGTCCGGCGCCCAGGCGCGCGGGCGGAGCGCGGCGAGGCGCGCCCTCGCCTCCTCCGCCGGCATCAGCCCGGTGGCCGCGACCGGCTCGCCCGTCTCGGGTGCGGCGGTGGGCAGCAGCGCCACGCGCCGCCCCTCGCGCGCCGCAGCATCCACGGCCGCCGTCGCGCTTGCCATCCGCGCGGCCCAGTCAGGGGCGGCGGCCCAGCCATTGTCCACCACCACCAGCAGCGGGCCATCGCCCCCCGCGCCCGTCTGCGGCTGCCACACCGGCCGGGCGAGGCCGAGGATCAGCAGCGCCGCCGCGGCGATCCGCAACAGCAGCAGCCACCAGGGCGTGCGGTGCGGCGTCTCCTCGGTCGGCGGCAGGTCGCGCAGAAGGCGGATGGCCGGGAAGGCCTGGCTGCGCGGCGCCGGCGGGCTCACGCGCAGCAGCCACCACAGCAGTGGCAGTGCCGGCAGCGCCACCAGCAGCCACGGCGCCGCGAAGGCGATGGGGCCGGCCTGCCACATCAGCCGGGCGCCAGCCGCCGATGCAGCGCGAGCAGCGCGGCCTCGGGCGGATGGTCCGTCCGGTGCGTCGCGAAGGACCAGCCGGAGGCCGCCGCCAGCGCCCGCAGCCCGTCGCGATGCCGCGCGAGGCGTTCCTCGTAGAGCGCGCGCACGCCCTCGACGCGCGGCACCAGCGCATGGTCGGGGGTCGCGACGCCCTCGAACCGGACGCGGCCGGTGAAGGGCAGGGTCTCCTCGGCAGGGTCGAGCACCTGCAACAGATGGCCCCGCACCGCCCGCGCCGCCAGTTGCGCGACGACCTTCCGCGTCTGCTCGAGCGGGGCCAGGAAATCCCCGATCAGCACCGCCCGCGCATGGCGCGGGATGCGCCCATCCTCCGCCACGTCGGAGCCGCGCCGGAGCGACTGCGCCAGGACCGGCAGCGCGCCGCGGCCCGCGAAGGCCCGCGGCAGGCCGAACAGGCGCACCCTCTCGCCCCCGCGGAACAGCAGCGAGGCGAGGGCGAGCAGCAGCAACTCCGCCCGCGTGCGCTTGGTGGGCAGCATGCGGTCGCTGCGCCAGTCCATCTCAGGGCCGGACTGGCACCACAGGGCGACGGTCTGCGCCGCCTCCCACTCCGTCTCGCGCACGAAGAGCCGGTCGGACTTGGCCGATTGCCGCCAATCCACCCGCGCCGCCGCATCGCCCGGCAGATAGGGGCGGAACTGCCAGAAGGCGTCACCCTGACCCGGCCGCCGCCGGCCATGGACACCCTGCATGACCGTCTGCGCCACACGCTCGGCCTGCACGACAAGCGGCGGGAGCGAGGCGCCAAGGGCCTCGGCCCAGGGGACGGGAACGGTGGTCACGGGCACGCGCCGGGGGGGGGGGGGGGGGGGGGGGGGGGGGGAAGAGTAGAGGAAC